>JBGCFH010000423.1:0-21233 GCA_045106825.1 Saprospiraceae bacterium
GTTCATATTTTAACCGTATCTCGTTTTTTTTATCTCCTAATATCTCATACTCAAAAGACTGTTTATCATTTTTTTTAAATAATTCATTATAGATTTTAACCTGTTTAAATAAATCTTTAAATTCCTTCGAATCCTTAACAATATCAGATATTTCCTCAACTAATTGAGGTAAAAAATCTATAATTGTATCTACATTTGAATTAGCAAAAATAACATCTCGATTATAATCATCTAATCGATTCTCTTTTTCAAAGAATGATTTGAAAGTAGTATCGTGAGGTAAATTTTTCTTTAAATCAGTTAAAAATATTATTTTTTTATCTTTTTGAGTATTGTATATTTCATAAATGTACTTTAATGTTTCGTACGTTTTTCCAAATCCTGTTGGTAAGTCTAATAGCAAAATTCCTGAATGATTCTCTTCTTCAAATTTGCAATATTTTTTGAGAATATGATTTACTGAATTTTCAATTTTAAGCATTCTTTTATTTTACAAGATTAAAAGATGCTTAAAATTAAAACTTTTTTGATTAAAAAAAATAAATATATCTTTTTTGATGTTAAAAATAGACTTTTTTGATGACAAATCACTTTTTTGATTACTAAACGCCTTCCACAATATCCTTCAACACTTTCTTCGCTTCTGTCAAATCTTTCACTCGTTCACGTACCAATAAAAAGTAATTGCCAGACTTTTTAAAACCCATATTGCTATCACCTTTTCCGTTCACGTACATGATTACTTTTTGGAATAAAGCACTTTCGTAAAATGGTGATTGTGGATTAGAAACAAAGTAACAACGGAGTTTATTATTTTTCAAAATAACCCGTTCAAAACCTAACTTTTTACATAACCAACGCAATTTCAAACCATTAAATAATTCTTTCACAGCACGAGGTAAAGGCCCAAAACGGTCGATAATTTTTTCGGCAAAAAGGCGAGCTTCTTCGTCCATTTCGATATTATCCAATTCCGTATAAATACGCAAACGTTCTTGAATCGAATTGATATATTCATCAGGAATCATCATTTCAATATCTGTATCAATTTGTACATCTCGAACGAATTTCGCTTCTTTCTGAACTTCTTCTTTGAACAAATCTTTGAAGTCTTTTTCCTTCAATTCTTGAATCGCTTCATCTAATATTTTTTGGTACGTATCGTAGCCAATATCGCTAATAAAACCACTTTGTTCTCCACCCAAAATATTTCCTGCACCACGAATATCCAAATCTCGCATCGCAATATTCAAACCGCTTCCTAAGTCTGAAAACTCCTCAATCGCTGTCAATCGACGACGAGAATCTGGTGGTAAAACTGAAATCGGTGGCGCCATTAAATAGCAAAATGCTTTCTTATTTGAACGACCAACTCGACCACGCAATTGATGCAAATCACTCAATCCAAAATGATGTGCATTATTAATCATAATCGTGTTTGCGTTCGGAATATCCAAACCAGTTTCGATGATATTCGTACACACCAAAACGTCATATTTTCCATCAATAAAATCCACCAAAGTCGCTTCCAAATCTTTTGGAGTCATTTGTCCGTGAGCCATTCCAATATCAATATCTGGACACAAACGTTGAATCATACCACGAACTTCGGGCAACGATTTCACTCGATTATGAACAAAGAAAACTTGTCCAGCTCGCATCACTTCATAATAAATCGCATCACGCACCAAATCACCATCAAAAATTCGAACTTCCGTATGAATCGGTTGACGATTTGGCGGAGCAGTTGCAATCACCGAAAGGTCACGAGCTGCCATTAGTGAAAACTGTAACGTACGTGGAATCGGTGTCGCCGTCAATGCTAACGTATCAACGTTCACCTTGAAAGCACGTAATTTTTCTTTTGCTGCAACACCAAATTTTTGCTCTTCATCAATGATTAATAAACCTAAATCTTTGAATTTTACTTTTTTATTTAAAATCGCATGTGTGCCAATTAGCAAGTCGATTTTTCCAGCTTCTAAGTCTTTATAAATCTGGTTTTTCTGCTTCGTTGTACGAAAACGATTCACATAATCAACACGAACAGAAAACTCTTTTAACCTGTCGGTAAATGTTTTAGCGTGTTGCAATGCCAAAATCGTCGTTGGTACTAAAACGGCAACTTGTTTACCATCAACAACCGCTTTAAACGCTGCACGAATCGCCACTTCCGTTTTACCAAAACCAACATCACCACAAATCAATCTATCCATTGGATAAGCTTTTTCCATGTCTTCCTTGACATCTTGTGTCGCTTTGGCTTGATCAGGTGTATCTTCATAAATAAACGACGATTCCAGCTCATATTGCATCCAATTATCAGGCGGAAAAGCGTGACCTTTCGCCGCTTTTCGTTGTGCATATAACTTGATTAATTCGGCTGCAATGTCTTTGACTTTTTTCTTTGTTCGTGATTTTAAATTTGTCCAAGCATCAGAACCTAATTTATAAATCTTCGGTTTTTTGCCTTCTTTTCCGACGTATTTTGAGATTTTGTGCAGTGAATTTATACTTACGTACAATAAGTCATTGTCTTTATAAATCAATCGAACCGCTTCTTGAACGTGTCCGTTAATGTCAATTTTTTCTAATCCCGAATACTTCCCAACTCCATGGTCAATATGCGTCACATAATCGCCAGGTTGTAGTTCTCGCAACAGTTTGATGTTCAAGGCTTGTGATTTGGTAAAGCCTTGTTTGAGGTTATATTTATGAAAACGGTCAAAGATTTGATGATCCGTATAACAAGCGACTTTTAGTTGTTTATCTACGAAACCTTTATGAATTGTACTTGTAATCGGATGAAAAACGACATTGGCTTGTAAGTCCTCGAAAATGCGATAAAAACGCTCAATTTGACGTGGATTTTCTGTAAAGATGTAATTCGTAATTCCATCTTCAGTATTGTCGTTGAGGTCTTTTATTAATAAAGCAAAATTCTTATTAAAACTCGGTTGAGGCTTCGACGGATATTTGATATGTTGAACGGCTGTATCGCCTTTAAATTCAAAATAAGACGATTTTCCAAACTCAATTACGACTTGATTTAAGACTTCATCAACCACAACATTTGGTAAAATAAACGCTCGTTCGTGCATAATTTTAGCCGATTCTGTCGTGTCGCCTTCTTGCAATGTGTCCGCAAAATCTGCCGCTTTATCAAAACAAATTTGTAATCTATCAATCAGATTTTGAACGTCTTTTATCCAAATTGCCGTGTTTTGTGGTAAAGTTTTAAACAATGAAACCTTTTGACTTTGCGTAAATTCGGTTTGAATATTCGGAATAATAGAAACACGAGCAATCTTTCTTAATGAAAGTTGGTCTAACGGATTAAAAACTCGAATACTTTCTACTTCGTCATCAAACAATTCTATACGATAAGGCATATCATTTCCATAAGAAAAAATGTCAATGATTCCACCTCGAATCGAAAACTGTCCAGGTTCAAATACAAAATCAACACGATGAAAACCGTACTCAATCAACACTTCCAAAATCGTATCAACGTCCAGACTTTCACCATTTTGAATCTCGATTTTGGATTCGTTCAATACTTTTGGAGCGACAACTTTCTCGAATAAAGCTTCTGGATAAGTAACGATAATTTCGCCTCTTGCTTTAGAGTTCGTGACTTTATTCACCGTTTCTGTTCGCAACAGAACATTGTGATTTTCAACAGTTTTAAACTCTTGTGGACGTTTAAACGAATCGGGAAAAAAGTGAATCGTTTTCTTTTCAAATAAGCTATTCAACGTATTCTGCACATAAGCAGCATCTTCCTTATCAATCGCTACAAACAAGTGACAAGCAGGCGTTTCTTGATACGTTGCTGCCAGTATAAACGACTCCAAACCACCTTTTACATCTTGCAATAAAAAGCGTTTTGGTTCATCTGAATTTTCCACCGATTGCTCAATTCCTTTTGCAATCAGTTTCGTACGTTCATCTTTTCGGTATAATTCGAGTAGTTGTTCTAAATTCTTCACGGGTGCAAAGATAGGGAAAAGGTAACTTTATTTTAATAGATTATGAACTTGAAGCATTAATATTTGGTTTAGATTTAACTTGAATTAGTTAATAATTTGACGTACTTTTGCTTATAACACACCAAATTGTTTCAAACAAAAAATATGATAAATGTTGAAATCTAATTTTAAAGAAAAATATGAAGTAATTGACCTCTTTTGTGGAATTGGAGGGTTAAGTCATGGTTTCAAAAATGCAGGATTCAATGTTTTGGCTGGTTATGATATTGATAACACATGTAAGTTTGCATTTGAGTATAATAATGATGCTAAATTTATAAGCAAAGATATCAAAAATGTAAAATCAGAAGAAATAGAAAAAACGTATTCTACTGATGCTACAAAAATTTTAGTTGGATGTGCACCTTGTCAACCATTTTCTAATTATTCTCATAAGACAAGTTTAAGAAATGAAAAATGGCAATTATTATATGATTTTGGAAGGTTGATTGAAGAAGTACAACCTGATATTGTATCAATGGAAAATGTACCAGGACTTCCTAAATTTGATAAAGGAAATGTCTATAAAGATTTTATTAAAATTTTAAAAAAACACAATTACGAATTTTCAGATGAAATTGTAAACTGTCCTGATTATGGTATTCCTCAATATAGAAAACGATTTGTTTTATTAGCTTCTAAATTGGGAAAAATCAGCTTAATTCCTAAAACACATACACCTGATAATTATGTTACTGTTGAAGAAACAATAAAGGATTTAGAACCATTGAAACATGGAGAACAATCAAAGACAGATCCAATACATCGAGCAAGTAGATTATCTGATAAAAACCTTAGAAGAATCCAACAATCAATTCCTGGTGGAACATGGAGAGATTGGGAAGAAGATTTATTACTCGAATGTCATAAAAAAGATAGTGGAAAAACTTATGTAAGTGTTTATGGACGAATGGAGTGGGATAAACCTTCTCCTACAATGACAACTCATTGTAATGGGCTTGGAAACGGTAGATTTGGACATCCTGAACAAGATAGAGCAATATCATTAAGAGAAGCTGCTTTGTTTCAAACATTCCCAATTAATTATCAATTTGCTAAAAAAGGAGAATCATTTAGAGTAAAAACAATCTCTACACATATTGGAAATGCTGTTCCTCCTCGTTTAGGTGAAGTAATTGCGAAAAGTATCGAAATTCATTTAAAACAATATCAATCAAATTAATATAATGACAGAAGAACAAATGATAATAGTTGAAGATGAAATTAGAGCATTTTCAAAACAATATCGTTATAATAGAATGGATTTCGATGTTCAAACAATAATGAACAGATTTAAACCCAATGATGGACAAGAACCTACTATTTATATTCCAAGTTATCAAAGAGAATTGGTATGGAAACTTGATATGCAATCACGGTTTATAGAATCACTTATATTAGGTGTTCCAATTCCTCCTATTTTTGCTTCTGTCAATGATGATTTTGGAACCTTAGAAATTATTGATGGTTCTCAAAGGATAAATACTTTGAATGAATTTATTAATAAAGAATTAGTTCTTAAAAACTTGACAAAGCTAAAATCTTTAAATGATTTAAAGTTTACAGACTTAACTGTTGCACGACAACGAAAAATAAAGTTAATAGCTATTCGGTTTAATATTATTACCGATGAAGCTAATTCTATTGTGAGAGCAGATATATTTGATAGATTAAATTCAACAGGTGAAAAATTAAAACCAAGTCAAATAAGAAAAGGTGCTTTCCATAATAGTGAATTTTATCAATTCATTTTAGAAATGTCTTTAGTTCCCGAAGCTTTCTCCCAACTTTCAGAGAGAAAACAAAAAATAGAAGAACCTTCTGAGTTAACACTCAGATTTTTTGCTTACTCTGAAATATATACACAACATGAACACGCTGTTGCTTCATTTTTAAACGATTATGTTCAAGAAAAAACAGATATTGGATTTAATAGAGAAGTCTTAAAAAAAGGATTTTTGTCTATGTTAGAATTTGTTAATAATCATTATCCAAGTGGATTTAATAAGACATCAACAAGTAAAGATATACCAAGAGTAAGATTTGAAGCAATTGCTGTTGGAACGCATTTAGCGTTACAAGAAAAACCTAATTTAGTTCCTGAATATATGGATTGGTTGGATTCAAAAGAATTTAAAGAAGAAACAACATCTGATGCAAGTAATAATCAAGGTAAACTTGCAAGTAGAATAGAATTTGTAAGAGATTGCTTATTAAATATAATTAAAAAGGAAGACTTAACTTATTGATTCATGATTGATGCAATAAATGATTTTAATGATACTAAAATAGAAATCAATAAGTATTTTGATTTTTTAGAAAAAGTAGATGGTTTGAATATTGGAGTACCTTTTATTCATTATCCAATTAATCCTTCTATTCCAAGTTATAAAATTGATGAAGAGGTATCTAAAATATTAAAAGCTAATGCTTTTTTAATGTTGTATAATTTGACAGAAGCAACTATAAAAAATGGAATTTGGGAATTATTAACCCGAGTTGAATCAGAACAAATACCATATAAAGATTTAAAGGAAGAACTAAAAAATATTTGGTTAGATAGGAAATTACAAATAGAGTTCAAATCTAAAGATAACGCTATTGTTAAACAATTGTCTAAGGTTATAGAAAGTGTATTAAATAATACTTTAATTTTCTATACAGACAAAAAACAAATCAAATTTGAAAGTGGTAATTTAAATATAGATACCATAAAAAAAACAGCTAAATTATATGGATTTGCTAAAGTTGATGAAGTACACACTAATCAAAAAGAAGCCTTTAAAAAGGTGAAAGCAGAAAGAAATAATTTAGCTCATGGTGATAAAACATTTTCTGATTGTGGGAATGATTATTCGTTTAATGACTTGAAAAACTATAAAGACTATGTATTTGATTACTTAGAACGAGTTTTGCAAAGCATAGAAACATTTATAAACGATAAAGGTTATAAACAAATAACTCTCCCTTAAATAAAAATAGAGTACAATAAAATATATCTTAAACCTAATTCTAAATTTCATTTTCGGTATAATTCGAGTAGTTGTTCTAAATTCTTCACGGGTGCAAAGATAGGGAAAATGATTTTGACTTAAACCAATTATACTAAATCTGATATTTCTTTAATTTTAAAAAACACACATAGTAATTACCCTAAAATCCATAATTTATACCATCAAATTATTCAATTATTGCCAACAGTTCAGTCAAACCTACCAACTGTTCAGTCGTCATTGTTCCCGAAAACTATTGCGATTACATTTGAAGTATTATTCAAATAAAATATTTCAATGATGATAAAAACAGCAAGTATTTTCGTTTTATGGTTTTGCTCAATATTTTCTATGTCTGTAGAACAAGACCATTTTTTGCTCAAAGGATTTACAAGTGACATTCCATCGGAAACAATGGTTTTTTTAGTTGATGGCGTAAGTCAACAGCGTATTGATTCGACAAGAATTGTCAATAATCAATTTGAATTTCGGGGAAACGCTTATCCTTATAAAGAGTTTTGGTTAGAAACTCAATATGATGGAAAATTTGATTATCGACACCTTTTTGTAGAGAATGTCAATATGATTTTTGATGCAAGAGGAACAAATTTTCAAAATGCTACAATAACAGGTTCTATTATACAACAACAATCTGATGAGCTATTTGATTTATTGAAACCTGTAACAGAAAAATTAATGAAAGCAAGTCAAATAGTAGAAAATACAACCGAAATAACAACATCAAAAAACGATATACCAAACTATGAAGCGGAAATGCACGAATTATCTAAACAATTTATTGCAGAACATCCCGACTATTTGGTTAGTGTAAAGCAATTGACCTATCTTAAAAATTATTTGCCAAAATCAGAAACGAAAATTTTGTTTGACGCATTCAGTGACCAATTGAAAGAAACAGAAGATGGACAATCTATTGCTTTTTGGTTAGAAAAATCGGTTAAATTGGCTATCGGAGATAAAGCACCGAATTTTCAATTGCCGAATTTAAAAGAAGAAGAAGTGGCACTTTCTGACTTTTTAGGAAAATATGTTTTACTGGAGTTTGGAGCATCAGGCTGTTATCCTTGCCGATTGGAAAATCCGAATTTGTTGAAAGCATATCAAACGTATCAAAACGATGGATTTGAAATTTTGAGTGTTTGGTTAGACAGAAATACTAAAAGTTGGACCTCAACGGTTGAAAAAGACCAAATGATTTGGACTTCTGTTTGTGATTTGAAAGGAAATAATGGAGAAGTGCCAACGATGTATGATGTAACTTCGATTCCGACTAATTATTTATTGAATCCTCAAGGTGAGATTATTGCGATGAATTTAAGAGGTGATGAATTGCAGAAGAAGTTAGCCGAGGTGTTTGGTGAGTAAGTTTATTCCATCCCGAGTACTCGGAACAACCTATGGCTATTCAAATTCAACCTTTCTAAGGTTATAAGGTATGTATTTTTTGAGAATGCTGGAAGCGTTCAATTTGAGTAGCCACAGGTTCTACCTGTGAATTTTCAATCATAAATAAATGAAACACATATATATATTACTGCTGTTGCTTTCACAATCGCTATTTGGACAATCCAAAAAGACGGTTTTAGAACATTTACAAAATGGTGAAACGTTGCGTTTAGAATGGTCGCATCAGCAATATTTAATTAAAAATGGTACAAAACCAACGGATTACCCGTTATTTCCTGACCAACTAAAAGCTGGAGAAAGAGAAATAATTGTTGGTTTGAAATTGGAAATGGTAAATGGTAAAAAGGAAAAAGGAGGAATAAAAGTATGGATTGAATATGTCAATTCAGTAGAGTTTCCTGAAAGACAACCTTATGATTCTTTAAATCTTTTTAGTGCTTCTACGCCACCAAATGCGTTGATTTTTCCAACCATTCAAGATACTCGATATGTCTTGCCATTCGCTAATAAAAAGGCTTTTTCGATTGGAAATCTTAACGAAATTCCTCTTGTAGTCGATATTGAAAACGGATTTACAACCGAACAATGGAAAGCAACGGGAATTGATGAAACTAAAAGTTTTAACGATGATTTTTTGAACCGATTTTTAAAATTGTTGTGGCAACAGAATTGGACAGCAAAAGAACATTTTATCCTAACGGAACAATTTCAAGCATCTGATAGAATATCGATTAATTTTTTTAAACCTATTCACTCTGCAAAACTGACCACGATTTCTGGAAAGATTTTGAATCCGATAGAAAATCAAATCAAGTTTTTGGGATTGCGGCAAGGTAGTCGAATGCAGACAAGCAGCGAAGAAATCCTAACGTTAAATGAAGCTGGTGAATTTACGATTCAGGTAGAATTAGATGAACCTGTTATCTTTCCGATACTTCACGGATTTTCTGTTTTGGTGTTGTATATTGAACCTGGTAATCATTTGGAATTGGAAATTGATGCACTTGCTTTTTATAGAAAAACGAAATTCAAAGGAGATGATGCAAAAGCGAATCAATTTTTATTGGATTTTTTCCATCAAATGCGAGGTGATGATGTATTTGCTTCTTTGGATATGAATATTTTGGAAAAAAGTCAACTCACTTATCTTGATGAAATTATCAATAAAGAAAAAAAAGAATTGGCTTATTTGGCGAATTATCCAAATTTGAATCCTGCATTTAGGCAAGAGTTTGACCGTTTTATTCGCTTCTTTTATGCAGAAAAACTTTGGTATAATGGACAATGGTTTTATGAAAAAAGAGATGCTTTTTTTGAACCTGCTTATTTGAAACATTGTCAAGATTTACAACGATATTTCTTTCGTCTGCCGACGAGTAAAAACCACGATTTTGTATTAGACCAATATTTGACTTTTTTAAAAACAACACTGAAAGGAAGTTTTACCAATCAACGATTTGGTTTTAGAACTGCAACGGATTTTGAATTAGCTAAAATGATTTTTTCGCCTCAAAATGCGTTTAGAATTGGGCGTTTGCACTTGTTCAGTATCGACAGAACGAATATAATTGCTAATCCAATTTACAAGGAATTGCAAGTGATGTGTAAAGATGCTTCGGTTTTAAAGGAATTAGAGGATTATGAAAACCCTACTTCGGAAAGTCCACGAATAACAGGGAATAAAGTATTGAATATTGGAATGCCTGCACCAAATTTTAATTTTCAAAATAATGGAAAAGCGGTTCAATTGTCGAATTATAAAGGAAAATATCTTTTATTGCATATTGGATTAGAGGAAAATTTTGGACAAGCAAAAGAAGATTTACAAGCAATCAAAACAGCAATTCAGGCAGATTTTGAGATTTTGAGTATTGTTGCTAAAACGGATTCAAACGCTACGATTTCAAATCAAGCAAATGTTATTTTTATTAGTCAAAAAGAAATGTTGTTGCTGCGAAATAATTATTTGATTGAGAATAATGCGAATCATTATTACTTGATTGACGACAAAGGAATTGTGATTGCGAATCCTTTTGATTTGAATTCTTTTCAAAAATTGAAATCAACGATTGCGAGTACTTTACCAACGACAGAACGAAATAAAAGCTGGAAACCGAGTACTAAATTCTTACAAGTTTTTGGAATCGTAATGCTTGGTTTGTTGCTAATTAGTGGCGTTTACATTCAACGAAAAAGGGTTTTAGTTAAGAAGGAACAACAACGCCGACAGATTGTAGAATTAGAGTTGAAAAGTATTCGTTCTCAAATGAATCCGCATTTTTTATTCAATGCGTTAAGTTCTATTCAAAATCTAATTCGTAAAAACGACAATACGATTGCCGACCGATATTTGACGCAATTTGCAGGATTGGTTCGCAAGATTTTACGCAATTCGGAACAGGAATTTATTACGTTAGAAGAAGAAATGGCAGCGATTCGCCAATATTGTAGTTTGGAAGCGTTGCGGGCAAGTTTTGATTATGAAATCAATATTGCGGAAGAAATAGATGTTTTTAACACCTATATTCCTGGTATGTTGTTGCAGCCGTTGGTTGAGAATGCGATTTTGCACGGTTTACTGCCAAAAAAGGACAATCGTAAATTGGAAATTGTGATTCAAAATCATGAAAATGGTTTAGTTTGTGAAATTATAGATAATGGAATTGGATTGGAAAAAGCAAAAGATTTTGCCTCAAAAAATAAAGCACATCAAAAGAGTTTTGGTTTGGCTTTGGTTCGTCAGCGATTAAAATTATTATCTGGAAATTCAAAAAATAATGTGGAATTAATCGACCGAAAAACTAAAAATCCATCTATCACTGGAACAATTGTAAAACTATATATTCCTATTGAAGAATAGTTTTATTCCATAAGTACGACTTATGGTTACTCATATTCAACCTTTCTAAGGTTGTAAAGTCAATATTTTCAAGAACTCTGGAAGAGTTCAATATGAATAACCATAGGTTGTACCTATGGATTAGAAATATCAAAAATGAAAAAAATAAAAGCCATCATCATCGACGACGAAGCGAACAATCGAGAAAATCTTCGCTTGGGATTAGCCAAACATTGCAAAGAAATAGAAATAGTTGGAGAAGCAGATTCTGCTATTTCAGGATTAAACTTGATTCAATCAACGAAACCTGAATTGGTATTTTTGGATATTGTGATGCCTTTAGGCGATGGATTTCAATTGTTGGAAAGCCTTTCTAAAATAGATTTTGATATTATTTTTGTAACGGCTTATAATCAATATGCGATTCGAGCGATTCGATTTTGTGCGATTGATTATTTGTTAAAACCGATTGATGCACTTGAATTAAGACAAGCCGTTAATCGAGTTTTGATTAATCAAGAAAAGAAAGAACGACAACAGAAATTGGAAGTTTTCTTAGAAAATCAGCAAAATGGTTTACAAAAAATTGCTTTGCCGCAAAGCGATCATACTGAATTTGTAGCGGTTAGCGATATTATTCGCTGTAAAGGTGAGAAAAATTATACTTGGTTTCACTTGAAAAATGGACGAAAATTATTGGTTTCCAAAACATTGAAAGAGTTTGTGGATTTGTTGGAAGATGTACAATTTCTAAGAGTTCATCAATCGCATTTGATTAATCTGAATCATATTTTAAAATATAGTCGAAGAGATGGCGGTTTTGTTATTATGTCAGATAATGAACGGGTTTCTATTGCGAGAAATCGAAAAAGTAGTTTGGAAATGGCTTTGAAAAATGTTGTAAAAAGTTAAATAAAACCCGCAAGATTTTGAAAATCTTACGGGTTAAAAAATGTCCATTATCAATTAACGTCGACTATAATTTGGAGATTCTTTCGTAATCGTAATATCATGTGGATGAGATTCTGCCATTCCAGCATTTGATATTTTTACGAATTGAGCTTTTTGTAATTCTTTAATTGTATTTGCACCACAATAACCCATTCCAGCACGCAAACCACCAATATATTGTACCATCACTTCCGACAAATTACCTTTATATGGCGTTCTTCCTTCGATTCCTTCTGGTACTAATTTTTTAATATCATCTTCTACATCTTGAAAATATCTATCTTTTGAACCTTGCTGCATTGCACCTAAAGATCCCATTCCACGATAGATTTTAAATTTACGACCTTGCAAAATAATCGTTTCACCAGGAGATTCTTCCACACCAGCAAACAATGAACCCGCCATAATCGTATTTGCTCCACCAACTAAAGCTTTTACAATATCGCCCGAGTAACGAATTCCGCCATCGCCAATAATCGGAACGCCAGTATGAGCAATCGCTTTGTAGGCTTCAAAAATTGCTGATAACTGAGGGACACCAACACCTGCAATGATTCGAGTTGTACAAATACTTCCTGGACCAACACCGACTTTCACGCCATCAGCACCAGCTTCCACCAATGCTAACGCACCAGCACCAGTTGCCACATTTCCACCAACGATATCTAAGTTAGGATAGTTTTTCTTTGCTAAACGAACTGCATCTAAAACACCTTTTGAATGACCATGAGCGGTATCAATACAAACAACATCAACACCGACTTTTACCAACGCATCAATGCGTTCTAACATATCATGTGTCACACCAACTGCTGCACCAACAACCAAACGACCGTATTTATCTTTACAAGCATTTGGATAATCAACTTCCTTCATAATATCCTTGTAAGTAATCAAACCTATCAATTTATTATGGTCATCAACGACAGGCAATTTTTCAATCTTATGCTCCTGTAAAATATCACGAGCTTGTAACAAAGTCGTTCCGAAAGGAGCTGTAACTAAGTTTTCGATTGTCATCAAATCCGTAACAGGACGTTGTGGATTTTTTTCAAAACGCAAGTCACGGTTAGTTAAGATACCAACCAATATGTCGTTTTCATTAACTATCGGAATACCACCGATTTTGTATTTACGCATCAATGCTTCTGCATCACCGATTGTTGCCGTTGGTTGAAGTGTGACTGGATCGATAATCATTCCACTTTCTGAACGTTTTACTAAGCGTACTTTTTCCGCTTGTTGTTCAATCGTCATATTTTTGTGGATAATTCCAATTCCGCCCATTCGAGCCATTGCAATCGCCAGTTTGCTTTCTGTTACAGTATCCATTGCAGCAGAAACAATTGGTACATTTAATCTTATATTTCGAGTAAACTGTGTAGAGGTATCTACTTCACGAGGTAATACTTCGGAGTAAGCAGGTAACAAAAGGACATCGTCGAACGTCAATCCTTCGCCTGTAAATTTCGATGTGATTATTTTTTCCGTTTCCATGCACAAAGTTAGGGCAAGATTTTTCAATTCTCAAAAACTTTTGATTTAATTTTTCATTAATGCTTTCGCAAAATAATTTTGTAAGTTTTTGAATAGCAACGTTTTAACAAAGATTTGAAAATCCTTTTGGCTATTTTACAAAATATAAAACGGTATTTTTCAAAAAAATACAAAGTATAATTTTTTTTAAAAAAAATATTTTTCATCGTTTGAATTGAATATTTAAGACCTAAACTTAAATCAATATTAAAATGATAAGTAATTCAAGTTTCGGATTAAGTCTCCTAATTATCACTTTTGATTATTGAGAGTCATAGAAGTTTGTCAATATAAAGCCCCAAATTATGATAATAATATATGATATTTTTTTCTCTTTCCAATTTGAATCATAATTTTCATAAAAAATAAATCATTGATTATCAATGGAATAACGGTAGGTTAGAATAAAATTGAAGCACAGACACTACGTTTTTTAATTGTCTGCCGTATTGTAAAAGTAATTTGATTTAAAAAGATAGTTTTACTATCATTTAAATCAAAAAATTCGGAAAAACAACTAATTATTTATTAACATTCAAAAACAAAAATTTTATGAGAGTTCTCTTTTTAGTTTTAGGGATTTTATCTTTTACAGCGTGTACTGAACTAACCAATATTGTTAACAATGATCGTCAAGATGATATGGATAGTTCAGATACGATAACACTTCCTGATGTTGTGTCTAATTACATTACAATAAATTATCCTAATTATATCGTTGAAGAATCTGAATATGATATGACTTGTGATAGTACGGAAGTCATAGAGGTTGAATTAGAAATGGGAAATGACGAAATTGAATTAATATTTGATATGGAAGGTAATTTCTTACATTCCGCATTAGAAATTGATTCTGCTAATTTGCCAATTGATATTAGTAATAGTATCATTACTAATTTTTCAAGTTATACATTAGATAATGAAGCGGAAGAATTAATAATGGCTGATGGTTCTTTACAGTATGAAGTTGAACTGAAAGGCACACAAGATGAGTTAGAAGTCCTTTTTGCTTCAGACGGGACAGTTCTTTGTCAAGAAGTTGATAACGATTAATTTTTGAATATTTAAAGAGGCTACAACTGACTTAATGGTCATTAGCCTCTTTAAATGTAGAAAAAAATATATTTAAACATTTGACAATCAACTTTTTAAATATTATTTGTTATATTCGTGTGTATGTTTAAAACGGACTAAACCTTTTAAGTGTAGTATTTTCCCTAAACATATTATTATTCCTAAATTATTTAATAGACTTTATTCTAAAATAGTTTAGTAATGAATGGAAATTAAGATTTTATTGCTAATCGAGGCGACAAAAACGGAGTGTAGCCTTGGCTACATGAGTATTTTGTTAACAGCCTGTCCCGAAACCTCGTGGAAAGAGTAGCGATAAAAGATAATTTAGCTTCATACGAAATTATTTAGAATAAAGTCTAATAAATAAACTTTTTTTGAAATCAGCGATTAACCTTCATTTAGACTTAGTTTTATTAACCGAATTTCAAAAAACAATTAAAATGAAAAAATATGTACTAATCTATGGTTTATTATTTTTTTTGATGACTTCATTTACAAGCGATAAATCTGTTTGGCAAAAAGCTTACGAGCATCAAAATACAAAAATTTATACCCGAACAACCGAAAGTGGTATAAAAGAATTTAAAGCCATTACCACCGTTAATGCAAGTATGAAAAGCGTTTTAGCCGTGATGCACGATTATAAAGCACATCCTGACTGGATGCGTGCAATTGATAAATGTCAATTGGTCAAACAAGAAACTTCAAAAACTCGCTATTTGTATTATACAATTGATATGCCTTGGCCGCTTTGGGATAGAGATTTGGTCTCCAAAAGTACCTTTTATCCTCAAAAAGATAAAAGTGTATTAATGAAAATGGAAGCTGCACCAACTAAAAAATCAAAGAGTAAAAATCATGTCCGTATGATATCTGCTAAAGGTTATTGGTTAGTTTCGTCAATATCTAAATCTAAAACAAAGGTTGTGTATCAATATAAAGCAGATCCAAATGGTATTTCTAAAACGTTGGTAAATATGTTTTTATTAGAAGCACCAAAAGCAACTTTTGTAGGATTGAAAAAACAAGTCAAATTAGCAAAATATAAAAACGCTGATTTAACATGGTTATATGATTAGTAAGTTCTCTAAAAAAGGATGGCTCTTTGACCATTTGGGTAGTAAACTATAAGATTTCTACTTTTTCAAAATCGTTATTTGTGTTGATGTGTTGATGGATAGACAAAACTTGTATTCAATCCTAATCACCCAAATTGTAAAACCCCCAAAAGGATTAAATAGTAATGTTTTAAAAATTAAAAATGTCCGAGAAAGTTTTAAACTTTTTCGGACATTTTTAATAATAGGAAAATATGAATTATTTATTTTGAACGAATAATACTTATCGGCATTTTGTCATCATAATCTCCATAAAGCACCGGATTTTGATAATTACTGGTATAAAACTTTACATTCACTTTGACATAATCATATACTTCGCTGATAGTGATTAAATGATTATTATCTTGATCTGCATTTCCTTTCAAACCTTTAATCAAAAAGTGTGTAAAAATTCCTTGACGTAAACCTGCGTTTTCAATAGAAATCTCCTCTGCTTTTGAAGACAACATGAAGGCTGTTCCGCCTTTAGCTTCTTTAAATGCTTCATAATAATATGTAGAACCTGAGGTTGTAATATCTTTTGCACCTGTCAATCCACCTGCATGACAAGCATCTGCAATACATAATTTATATTTCGCTTTACAGTTCTTAAAGATTTCTTTGATTTCTGAATGTTTTACTTTATTCAAATGACCGTCAAAGTCCATTGGTAAGAAAGCATTTTTCAATCCATGACCAGAGAAGTAAAATAAGATAACATCGTTAGAATCTGCTTTTTCAAACAACATAGTCATATTTTTCATGATATTTTTGCGTGTTGCCCCTTCATCTACCAAAACCTTCATTTGTTCGTCAGGAACTCCGCCACCTTCTGGTGAACGTAAAAAAGCATACATTTTGTAAGCATCATCATCTGTATAGTTTAATGATGGCATATGATTATAAGTTGCTACGCCTACGATAATTGCCCAAATTTTTGTTGGGTTTTCGTCCTCTTTTGTAGCTGACTGATTATACGTTTTCGATAGACGAGAATTTGATTGTGTGATAACGGATGATTTATTTGGTCGCTTAGGAGCTGTTGACTTAATGGATCTTGTTGCAACCGAAAAAGAAATTTCTGACGCTGTCATTGTTTCTTTAAGTTTGCCGTTTTCCCAAACACCTGCACGAACAGTACCGTCTTTCATCGTTAAGATTCCCTTGCCTTCAAAGGTGTGATTTTTCCATTGCCCTTTGTAAGAGTTGCCATTAGAATAGGTACAAATACCATAACCATTTGCTCGTTTATTTGCAAAAGAGCCTTCGTATATAGATTGATCGCTATATAAAAATTTTCCTTTTCCGTCTATGCAATTGCCTTCAATGCATTGTGCTTGAATATTCGTTTGGGCAATAAATAATGCCATTAAAAGTAAGAATCGAGTCATGTCTTTAGACTTTAAATATTTTTAGGTGAAATTAGTCGGTCATCCCAAGAATAAGTGTCCCGTCTGTCCCGATTGCTCGGAGAAACGTCGGTGATATATTCTTAAGTAATCTACCTTAACAATAATTTAGTGTGTAATAAAAATTTGAAATGTGTTCTGCGTGTTCACGATAGAATAAACCAAAAACATTGCCAATATACTTGATTATCAACAGGTTTTGTTTAATTTATAAATAAAAAAATATTTTAATATAAGATTAGTAGGAAGTTACAAAAATAAAAAAAGTTAGTATTGTTCAAACAATCTATAATTGGATATTTGTAACTAATTGATTTTCCGACTATAAATACCCATTTGATTAGGAATGGATAAGTTTGAAACTGTGTCATAATAAAAAACCGCAACCTTTTGAGAAAGATTGCGGTAAAAACCTCTAATTATAAAACCACTAAACAAGCACAATGCTTATTATTTTTATTGTTGATAGTCATATAATAGTTTTTTCGGTATTTGGTTTAATGGAAGTTGATAAAAGTTGATTTTTAAGACTTTTTAACGAAATTTATACTTGAAAAAAGAAACGAATACCTGATTAAAGTAATAAATAGATTAACACGAATTAAATTTAGAATGTTTTTAAGTTTGATTCGATAATCAAATAGAGTTGTCAAAAAATCAATAAACATTGTATCATCGAATCTCTATTCAAAACTTTAACAATAATTACCTAAGAATTTAGGTTTTGTTAATAAATTTTAAATAAATGACAGACCTTATAAATATGATGCCTAAATCACTACTTTTACTAATAGTATTCTGTTTGTTAAGTATTGTTTCAAGAGCAGAATCAGTACATGAAGTTCGGTTTACACAAAACGATATTAAGTACAAAGGCTTAATTGTCGAAAATGGAAACGATAAATATATGCGTTTTCGCTTTACTGATGTGGACAAAAAAGTTCGCTTGGTACAATTACCTTATACGATTCTAAAAGGAACAACAAATGGAAAACCTTATCGCATTATCAAGGCGGAGAGTGTAAAATTTGTAAGTAAAAAAGGAGGAACGAATTTTCCAACGTTGAGTTTGGTTTTTACAGGTGCTAATAAAATTCCATTCGTCTTTCCAAATTTAAGTGACAAAACGAACAAAATAAAAGCCAGTTCTTATCGAACATTAGAAAAAGGAAAAGTCACGGAAAGTTTTTTGCGACAATATTTTTATAGTAAAGATGATGAATTAAAGACATTAAAAAAAGTCTTAGAAGTTGGAGAAGGTAATTCATTAAGTCCAAATCGTTTTATTACATTACATCTGATTATCGCTGCAAACACTAAAATTACAGATATTGGAGCAGGTTGTACCGTAGACAAAAGAAACGTTACTAAAGAGTTTGAAACTATTACGAAGTCACTCGGTCTCGTACTCAAAAAATACTATATTTCTGATGATAATTTTACTAAAGCTAAAACTTTAGAAACCTTAAATAAGCTTTCGCCAAATAGTAACGATATTGTTATTTTCTTGTATCGAGGTCATGGTTATCGTTATTCTGATCAGTCAGAAACTTGGCCACAAATGGATTTACGTTCCAGTAATTACACACCGATTTCAAAGAATACCTCTTTAGGTTTTATGGAAGCTTTTAATCTGATTCGTAAGAAAGGAGCCAGATTAAATATTGCTTTAGCAGATTGTTGTAACAATGACATTGGTATTAATAGAAAGACAGAAACAGAGTTAGAGACATTGGCAGAACGAGGTTTGTATGATAAACTGAAATTGCAGAAGTTATTTTTAGAATCAAAAGGGAATATTATATCTTGTGCCGCAAGTCCTGGTGAATACTCATGGGTAAATACCAAAAAAGGTGGATTTTATACTTTAAGTTTTGTACAAGCCTTACGCTATGAAGCTGGGAGCAAAAACAAAGGTGATATTGCTTGGAAAAATATCATGGACAGAACTATCGCCAGTGCAAACCGTAAAATAGACCGATGTAAAGAATGCACAAAACAAACTGGTAAATTTTATTCTAATGTGAAGTAATTTATGTTTGAATGTTCGAGTGTTTGAATGTTCAAATGTTTTACGCCCAACATTCAAACACTTCAACATTTAAACACTCGAACATAAAATATGCGAACGCTTCTACTCACTATCACCGCTTTAGTTTTTATGGCAGCCAGCTGCGATAAGAATGAGAAACAATTTCTCCAACACATCGAAAAAACAACCGAAGTTCAATGCTATGTCATTGCAGAATATCCGACTGAACCCAGTCAACAAGCCGCTAACGAACTCTACCTCTTAGACTACAAAATCATCGAACAAGTCAAACTCTCCGATGCACAACAAACCGAAATCAAATCTTACTTTCTAAACACTGAAAATTATACGTCTAAAGTTGCTCGTACTTGTCCGTTTATTGGGAAATATGCGTTGACATTTGGGTTTGAGCATGATGTTTTAGAGATGGTTTTGAGTCGAGAACAGTGTCCCAAGGCTTTGGTGCAGGGGAAGAAGGAAGTTTTTAGTTTGGATTTGGTAAAAAAAACACTAACAAGTTTGTTGTACAAATAATTCAAAACAATATTTTGGTCTATTACTATTGCTAAATTATCCAGAAAAGTAGCTATACTTTTTTAATATAAAAAAGATATTAAGTGTGAGCAATTGGAATAAGTTCTATAATGAGAAATTGCTCCTGTAATCTGCCTCACAAAATTTTACAATACTTTCCCTAAATTTGCAAAAAAAAATGAAAGACCTCCTCAACGACTGGAAACCATTACTACTAATGTCGCTAACCTTAGGTTTAGCACCATTCACACCAGAACCACACTTATTCGGAAAAATCCGTTGGATATTAGGCGGAGCGAACGGAATGCAACCGATGGATTGGTTTGACTTTTTGATGCACGCAACGCCTTGGGTTTTATTGATTCGAGTTTTGGTGCTGAAAGCTATGGGAAAACTGCCGACGGAATCGGCTTCTTGATTGTCCTTGTTTTCTAAATGATTTTATCGTTTATATCAGTTCGTAAAACTTCGATTTCTATCGAAAAAATAAACTATCAACTCAAATTAAAAATTGTTGTTATATCTTTATGATAAAAAATAAAGCAATGAATAGTTTAAAGATATTATTAACAAGTGTTTTAGTTATTGGATTTATTATACCTGGTTGTGATCCTGGAAAAAATTGTGATTGTGGAGATGTAAAGCCTTATTTTGAGGTTTTAGGTCTAACTGCTGAATTGATACAAGCCAATGTTGCGTCCGTACAGTGGCAAGATTTTCAAGGCAACATGGATTTGATTTCGACGTATTATGGTGATTTGAATGTTGAAGAAGATAAATTTTTTACTTTTTCGCTAATTCCAACGGCAGCAGCATGTTCTTGTCTTCCAAATGGCTATGAAGGTTCGGAAGTTGGGATTGAGACTTTATCATTTATTACAACGTATGATTATAACGTCGATTATCCTGCGGGTTCTGATATTGCTGAGATTTTGGAATTTAGTAATTGGGGAAGTGAGTACAAATCATATCAAGATTATACGACAGAAAATGAGGATATTATCTTATTTGAAATGCAAAATTTTCGTTTAAAACAAGCACCAGATACGAATAATACACCTTTACAATTGACGATTAGATTGGTTTTAGACGATGGTCAAAACTTCGAATTTATGACAGAAGGTATTAATTTAATGTTGTAGATTTTTTGATTTTCATGGTTTAAAAATGATTACTTTTATATTAAGTACGTTACCAGAAGTAATCACGTATTCTAACTCGTACTTTTTCCGTTCTACTTCATTAAAAAATATTCATGTAACTCGGCTATATTCACATTTTTTAAAATCGTAAAACAAAAAAA
>JBGCFH010000424.1:0-27459 GCA_045106825.1 Saprospiraceae bacterium
GGATTTTGTTCCTGTCGGAAAAGATCAAGAACAGCATTTAGAGTTGTCTCGAAATATCGCTCAACGATTCAACAATAGTTTTAAGAAAGACTTTTTTACACTTCCTGAGCCATTATTCACGGAAGTACCGAAAGTAATGTCGCCTGCAAATCCACTCAAAAAAATGAGTAAGAGTTTAGGGCCAAAACATTACATTGATGTATTTGCGGATGAAAAACGTATTCGTAAACAAGTGCGTTCGGCAGTAACCGATACTGGTGAAGATACAAATGGCGAAATGAGTCCTGGTGTTTATAATTTATTTGAGTTGTTAAAAGCAGCGAATAAAATGGATGAACGCCAAACTTTGTTAGAAAAATACGACAATGGTTCTTTGAAATATGTAGAACTAAAAGATACAGTTGCTGATGCTTTGATTGAGTTAAACACAACATTTCGCAACAAAAAGGAAGCATTACAAGCGAATAGAAAAGACGTAAAAAATCAAATTAAATCGTCTGCTTTTGAAATTCGTAAAGTAGCGAAAGAGACTTTGCGTGAAGTGAAAAGCCTTACTGGTTTGGCTAATGTGAAGTAGAACTGGTTACTGGATTCTGGAAACTGGTTACTTGTAAAATCCGTCATTTTCTATATTGAAAATGGCGGATTTTTATTTTGATGAAAACTGGAATGAATCTCTGCATTTAAATCTTTATTTTTGTAAAAATCACCTCATCAATATGGCTTTATTTACTACAAACATCAACTTCCGTTTTCCGTGGCGACCTTACCAAAAACGAGTTTTAGATAATTTAGAAGATTATTTAGAAGATAAACAATTACACATTGTCGCTCCACCAGGTTCCGGAAAAACTGTTTTGGGTTTAGAAGTCGTGAAGCGATTAAATCAACCTGCTTTGATTCTTGCTCCAACGATTACGATTCGCAATCAATGGGCAGAACGATTAAAAGTTGATTTTTTGAATAATGAAACATTTCCTAACCTTTCTTTTGATGTTAAAAAACCTGATAAATTAACGATTTCAACGTATCAAGGTTTGCATTCCGCTTTCAAAGATAATGCCGAAAAACTAATCAATGATTTGCGAAAGCAAGGCATAAAAAACTTGGTTGTAGATGAATGTCATCATTTAAAAAATGAATGGTGGAAAACACTTTTTCATCTTCAAGAAAAATTGGATTTACAAATTATTGCCTTGACAGCAACGCCTCCTTTCGATGTCAGCGGAACAGAATGGCAACGGTATCATCAACTTTGTGGCGAAGTCGATGCAGAGATAAATGTTGCTGAATTAGTTGCCGAACATAATCTTTGTCCACATCAAGATTATATTTATTTCAGTTTGCCAACTAATGATGAAAGTATTGAAATTACTCGTTTTCATAATGATGTAACCGATTTTATTGATAGCTTGAAAATCAATTTTACGTTTCGAGATTGGATTAAAAATCATCCGTTTTTACAACAACCAGAACAGCATTTAGAAGCTATTTATGAAACACCAGATTATTTTTCAGCTTTATTGATTGTCAATGAGTTTTTTAATGGAAGTGTGCCTTTAGGAACGGTTGAAGTGATTGGTGGCGACATTGAGAACTTGCCAGAAATGGACGAAGAATGGCTGCAATTATTCTTAAATCATGCTTTATTCAAAGACGACTATTTTTTACAATTTGAGAAAAAAGAAACGTTCAAAACAATCATTAAAACACTCAAAAAAATCGGTGCAATTGAACGTAAAAAAGTGGCGTTGCTTGAACCCGAAAATATTAATAAAAAGCTACGGTTAAGTACATCTAAACTGAATAGTATTACGACGATTGTTAAGTATGAATGGGAAACCTTAAAAGATGATTTACGAACAGTGATTTTGACGGATTATATTCGTAAAGAAGAAATGCCAACTTCGGAAATGAGCGTAAAAAACCAAGAAAAAATTGGTGTTGTACCAATTTTTGAACGCTTACGCAAACGGTTTCCGATTGAGGTAGATTTAGGTGTTTTGACTGGAAGTTTGGTGATAATTCCAAAAGTGAGTTTGGAACAGTTAGAACGTATTATTGTCGAAAAAGGCTTAGATGTATCAAATTTATCAACGAAGGTTTTGTCACATAGTGACGATTACTTACAAGTCGAAACTTCGGGAGAGTTACGAACCAAAATTGTAGAAGTTATCACAGAATTATTCATAAAAGGTGGAATTACTGTTTTGGTCGGAACGAAGTCGTTGTTAGGTGAAGGTTGGGATGCTCCAGCTGTGAACTCGTTGGTATTAGCGACTTTTGTCGGTTCGTATGTTTTATCAAATCAAATGCGAGGTCGAGCGATTCGGACACAAAAAGGCAATCCGAATAAAACCGCAAACATCTGGCATTTGGTCTGTCTTGATCCTACGGACAAATATGGCGGACACGATTTTCAGATTTTAAAACGTAGATTTAAAGCCTTTCATGGTGTTGGTTTTTCGAGTCAACCAATGATTGAAAATGGTATGAATCGCTTTCTTTTACCACCTTTTCCGATTGATAAACATTCGATGGATTTGACGAATAATCGAATGTTAAATCGAGCTGATAATCGAGAACGTTTGCGTTTGGATTGGGAAAAAGCATTGGGAAATGGTATGTTGATGGTGGAAGAAATCAAAGTGCCGATTGTTCGACAAAAGTCGTACAAAAATATTAAATCTAATTTAACAAAAATGTTGGAAACTGGTTTTTATTTAGATTTAGAATCCATTTTAGAATCTATAAAAAATATAGATTATATAGCAATTATCTTATCTGTGATTGCTTATGTTATTTTACCAACTTGGGCAATTTGGTTAATCATTTTTGGAGCAGTAGCAAGAAATCTTTTTTTGTTTAAAAAGAATGAAGTGTATCAATCTGTTTTGGAATTATACGAGTTTTTGCAACCTATTGTACCAACGGTAAAAGAGAATGTTCAACCATTTATAAAAAAAATTAAATCTTCTGGACAAATCATTTTAATTGCAAGTATTCTGATGATTGTATTTTTGAATTGGTCTGCTATATTTTTTGTAACACTACTTTTTGGCTTATTGATTAATTCAAAATTATTGGATTATTTGAATAATAACGCATTACATTCGATGTCTTCACAGCGGAAAAATATCATTCTGGATGAAGCTAAATTTATACAAGAACTCGGAAATGTTATTTTAAAAACATTGTCTTATACCAATTATATTTTGCCTTCTGATTTTCAGAATATAAAAGTTCGAACAGACATTGATGAGTTTGGAGAAGTTGTTTGTTATTTGGAAGAGGCGACGACTTTTCAGAATGAATTATTCTTAGAAGCATTAAGCGAAGTGATTAATCCGATTGAAAATCCTCGCTATTTGATTCGAGTGGATAGAGATACGATTCAGGAATATGACGAACCATTTTATGCGACTATTCCATCTTTATTTAGTAAGCGAAAAGCGGATGCAGAGGCGTTTGCGTTTTATTGGAATGAGACATTGACGATGAACGATTTGGTTTATACCAGAACACAAGAAGGCCGTTTGGAGCTTTTGAAAGCACGAAATATGTCGTTGAATCCTGAGTTGCATCCGAAAGCGGAACGGTTGAGTGCTTGGAGGTGATTTTTGATTGTTTTTTTGAAATCTTATAATTCATTGATTTTACTTATCTTTAAATATTAAAATGAACCATTTAACAGATTTCAACCGTTCTACTATTTTATCAATAAAAAAATAAAAATATGGATATAACATTAAAACAAGCGAAGTTGGCGAAAACGCTTTTTCAAATTGAAGATAATCGTTTATTAACAAAAATCGAGTTGCTTATTCAAGAAGCAATTGCTGATTATCAACAAGTTAATGAGCCTTCTATAAAATATCAAAAGGCGAAAGACGAAGTCAATGAAATTATTGAATTAGCAAAAGAACCGATGCCTGAAACGATTACGGCGGAGCAATTGGTAAAAGAACAAGGATTTAATATGGAATCATTTAATCAAGCATTAGATGCTGTTTCAGACGACCTCTTTGAAGATGAAGAACCTTTAGAAGAATTATTAAAAAGTTTAAAATAATAAAATGACCTATTTTTTAGATACTAACATCTTTATCAGCTTTGTTAAAAATCGTCAATTTCGACATTTCTTTAAGCAGACTTACAGCCATAATGAGAATGGCTTGATTACCTCAGTTGTTGTTGACGGAGAAATTCAATCGTTTATAACGAGGCATAAGTGGGGATTTAATAAACGAAGGATATTGAATAATATATTCAATCAAACTTCAATTGCACCTATAAAAATTAAAAAAATTATAGAGCGATACGCTGAAATTGACGCATACAGTCAAGGCAAACATCCAACGCTAAAACTGCCAATGAGTGCCAGAAATATGGGTAAAAATGATATTTGGATTGCTGCCACAGCAAGTGTTTTAGGTTTAACGTTGATTACAACAGATAAAGATTTTGAACATTTACAAGATGTATTTTTGAATATTGACTTTATTGATATTCGTAATTTTATTTAGTTGAAATTCTGATTATCAATTGTTTAAATAGATGGCTTGTATTAGTAATATTAACGTTCATAGCAGTTTATTTTTCCTTAAAAGTCCCCAAATCCTTAATTTCATAACCATTCGGATAAGTCGGTCGTTTGACTTTTGTACCCAAATGAGGCGTTTTTCGTTCTGGTAACAATCGCACGATATTCGCCCGTAATCGCATTAATCCATGTACAAATATTTTCATTGGTTTAGATACAGGTTGCATTCCCATTGCGTGTAATAATTTATCATCCATCAATGCTTTAGCAACTGGTTTTCCAATAAAAAACAGCGATTTGGGCAAATACATTCCTAATAATAAATCCATGGTGTAATTACTAATTTCTTTATTCGTTGCAGCATATTTAAAATGTTTAGTTTCATAATCGTGATGAAACTGCTCAAATACCTCATAATCATTTGGAATATCTTTAATTCCCATTCGCTTACCGACTTCTCGATAAAATAAGAAAATTGCCTGTTTTTCGATAGCTGTCGGCTTTCGCCAACCGTATTTTTCAATCCAATAAATCGGTTGATAAATAAAAGTCGTCAAGACATACAAAAAGTCGTCATTAGAAATGGAATAGCGATTGTGCATTTGATTCATACGCCGAAAGGCTTGTTTTGCTCGTTCACTATCGTAGCCATTTTCTAAAATTTCCGCCATAATCAACTCCGTATCATCGTATCTTTTTCGAGTTCGATTTTTAAACTCACCTGTTTTAGACAATAATTTGGAAATACTCGGAACAGCAAATGTCCGATACAAGGCAAACTCCAGCGACCGCTCAACGTCCCACGGAAAACAATAACAACCTAAGATGTGAATGATTCTTTGATGGTCTTCAATGGCATTAAGTTGCTGTATTTTGTATGAATGTGGTTTGAGTTTCTTATTCATATTGAATGGTTTTGTATTTTGTGTGGATAAAGTTATAGCGTAAAATCAAATAATTTCAATTCAAAATTAAATAATAAAAATGAAAACCAAATTACTATCTATTATCCTAATCAGTTCCTTTCTAATATTTACAACAAATTGTCGTGTAAATCCTTCACAATCAAATGCTACAACCGAACATTCTTACGAACTCGAAAGTGATATTACTTGGGCTTCGCCTGAAGGTTTTGATTTGACAATGGATATTTACACACCAAACACGGGCAAAAGAAATTATCCTGTGATTGTGATATTTCATGGTGGAGGTTGGTTGATTAATAATAAAAGTATTATGAAACAAACCGCAGAATATTTAGCAAAAAATGGCGAATATGTTGTTTGTAATGTCAATTATCGCTTGTTAGGAGATTTGGAAAATACAGTAACCATTGATGAAATTGTGGAAGACGCTTTTGGTGCTGTTTTGTGGATAAAATCGAATATTAAACAATATAAAGGAAATCCGAAAAAAGTCATTGTAACTGGCGATAGTGCAGGCGGACATTTGGCAATGATGGTGACTGCACAAGGGCATCAATTATCGTCTGATGGTTTTGATGGTAAAGATTTAGCATTTAATCCAAGTTGGTTGCCGAAAGGCAAAACAGCAGAAGCTATTGCTAAAAAAGATGGTTTGAAAGTTCAAGCTGCCATGTTGAGTTATGGAGCTTTTGATATTTATGATGCTGCGGAACAAGGTTATGAAAATAGGAATTTTTTCTGGGTGAAAGGTAGGGCAGAACCACGAGGAATGATGGGAAAGGAATACAGTCATAAAACACATCCTGAGTTATATAAAAAAGTATCTCCAATGTATAATATTCCAAATGTAACGGACAAAAAATTGCCGCCTTTGTTATTCACAGTTGGTTCAGAAGATGAGACAACTCCGCCTGAATCTATCGAAAAATATATTGGTAAACTAAAAACAGCTGGACATACGAATATTCAATATTGGATACACGAAAATCGTCCACACGCATTTTTGGATGCTGGTAAAAATAGGTTTTTAAAAATCAATTTTGAAGATGATGGAATTCCAGCTTTGGATAAAATGTTAGTGTTTTTGAATGAGATTTTTTATTAGAGAATTTGGAAGGCATTTTCAAAATGCCTTCCAAATGGTGCATCTTATTTTGTCATATTCTACGGATACAATCCGTAGTTACTCATATTGAACGCTTCCAGCGTTCTAAAATTTCCCTAAATAACCCTGAAAGGGTTAAATATGAGTAACCGTAGATTTCTATCTACGGAATTCTAAACCGCTACATTATGCTCTCTCAAAGCGTCATTCAATGATGTTTTCTTATTCGTGCTTTCTTTACGTTTACCAATAATTAAGGCACAAGGAACTTGATAACTTCCTGCTGGAAACTCTTTCGTGTAAGAACCAGGAATCACCACCGAACGAGCTGGAACAACACCTCTATAAATCACAGGTTCGTCACCAGTTACATCAATAATACGAGTCGATTGAGTAATCACAACGTTTGCACCCAAAACGGCTTCCGTTTCTACTTTCACACCTTCGACTACGATACAACGAGAACCAATAAAACAATTATCCTCAATAATTACTGGAGCTGCTTGAACTGGTTCTAAAACGCCACCGATTCCAACGCCACCAGATAAGTGACAATTCTTACCAATTTGAGCACAAGAACCAACTGTTGCCCAAGTATCTACCATTGTTCCTGTACCAACATACGCACCGATATTGACATATGAAGGCATCATAATCGTACCTGGTTCCAAGAATGCACCGTGACGAGCGATAGCATGAGGAACAACTCTGATTCCTAATTCTGCATAGCCTGTTTTCAAAGGAATTTTATCATGAAACTCAAATGGTGGAACTTCGATAGTTTCCATTTTTTGAATTGGGAAATACATGATAACCCCTTTTTTTACCCAATCATTGACTTTCCAGCCGCTTGCAGTCGGTTCTGCTACACGTAATTTTCCTTTATCCAAACGCTCGACTAATTCTCTTATCGCTGCTTGTGTCGCTGCTTCTTTTAGCAGTTCACGATTATCCCAAGCACGCTCAATTATTTGTTGTAAGTTTTCCATTTTTACTGATTAGTGATTAGTATTTTAGTGATTAGTTATTGAAAACAATGTAACTTATCTATAAGTTTACATTATTTTAGTGTAACTAATTAACTATAAGAACTAAAAACCACAAAAGTAAAATCTAATCTTAAATAATTATAATTAAGTATAACGATGACACAATCTATGAAAATGATAAAGGCTAAAATGATGGTACGTTTAACGATTTTCTCATTAATTGTTGGGATTTTAATGAGTTGTAGTAGTCCGTATGAAGAAGTTGTTACGAATGATGATGACGGAAATCCTATTTCGTCTTACACTGTTCGTAAAGAAGATGGCGTAAAAGAAGGTGTTTATCAACTATTCATCAATGGAAAATTATCAGAAAAAGGAGAATATAAAGACGGAAAACAAGAAGGAATTCGAACGCTATTTTACGAAAGTGGAAAAGTACAAGTCGAAGAAACTTATACAAATGGACAAATAACCGCTAAGAAAACTTACTTTGAAGAAGGGCAACTACAATCTGAAGGTCAATATGATGAAGCGGTTACCATGAATGGCGAATGGAAGTATTATTACCAAAATGGGAAATTGAAGGAGTCTGTACATTTTAAAGATAATGTAGAAGATGGTGTTTTTACTGAATATTATGAAAATGGTAACAAAAAAGCAGAAGGAACTTATGTTCCGATGACATTTGGAGTCGAAGTAGAAGGTATCGAGGATGGAGAATTGAGGGAATATGATGAAAAAGGGCAATTAGTTACTAAGAAACAATGTGAATTAGGTCGTTGTAAAACTGTTTGGACAGCTAAAAAAGGTGATATTAGTGAGAATTAATCCCAAAATAAAACTATATTCCCAAAATAAATCTATTGTTATTTTTTGGCACAAAGTATAAAAAATATAAATAGCTGATAATCAGGTTTTTATATTAAAATTTGTCTTAAATATATTTTTTGGAACGTTTTTGAATATTAGTATAAGTATAAAATAACTACTTATTAATTTTTTAATAGGCAATTCCAAAGAAATTAAATCAAATAAAGGTTTAAAGATTTCATAAGTTTTAAGGTTAAAATTGGGTTAGGTGTTTAAAGTCCGCTTGTTTTTCAAGCGGACTTTTTTTTGTGGTTTAATTTTTATAAAAAAATCGGCAAACAACACGAAGTCGTTTACCGATTTTCATTATTCTAAATATCACTAATAGATTATTCTTGTGTTTTGTTTTTTACACGTTTCGGTTTTGCAGATTCTTCTTCAATTGGTAGAGAAGAAAGTGACTGAGCTTCAGAAGCATCACGTACTGGTCGATAACCTTCCTTGCCTTTACGAACACATTTCACTTCCCAATCTACTTGATAAGCACCTGTTCCGCCATTCAATTCTTTTATTCTAAAACCATTTTCTGCTTTTTCTATAACTGCTAAACCTTTAGAATTTGCTGAAAGCGGCGTTAAAATAACCGTCATTGTTTCATGATTTGCTACCAATCCATAATGTTCAGGAAAAGCTACAAATACTTCACCATTCACTAAGTCTGCTGTACCTCTGATGTAAGCTGCTAACTCTGGTCCTTCTAAACTACCATACCAGATTTCTTTTCCAGGCTTCGTTGGATGAGGAATACGGAAGTTCTTTTGGTCACCAAAGACAATACCATCACCGTTTGCATCGACAAATATTCCTGCTTGATTAGTTCCTGTAGCATCTTTTACAGCAAAAAAACCATTGTCGAGGTTAGCACCAAGAGCGGACATTTCAACATTCCAAGAGCCGTTAGGACTATTAGTTATCAGTAATCCTGTGTTTGAAATTTGATATCCTCTAAAAACTGGATCTCCAGTCGATGAACTATATCCTTGGAATGAATTTGGAAATGTTAATTGTGCTCCGTCTATTCCTGTTGGAAATCCAAAACCAATCTTCAATGAATCTGTTTGCATTTTGATACGATCAGCATATAATGTCATATCATCATCACGATCTTCTTCTATATAAACATAATTAGCATCACCGAAGTTCATACGAGCACCGTGTTCCCAAGAGTTATGACCTGTTAGTCTAAGTACATTATTAGTGTAGTTAGAAGAGAACTGGTTAGAACTAGGACTGATTTGAAGTAAGTGTGACGGAAGATAATTATTCCCAATCATTACTTTGCTTGAATCAGGATTAATATTATTACTTCCTTGTTTCCAAAGGCTACTACTACTCGGAAGTGTGATTGTTGCTGTACTATTAGATAAACTAATTGTATTTCCAGATATTGATAAATCTTGAATTTCATTTGTTGCATCAGCATCTGCATCATTTACTTCATCTGTAAAAGAGCCACCATTATTAGATAAAGTTACGGTATTTCCTGCTTTCGTAATAGTTTGAATTTCGTTTGTCGGATCGCCATCAGCATCAGGAGTGTTATTAATAGTAATACTTCCGCCACCGTTAGAAAGTGTTACGGTATTTCCAGATTGACTAATGGTTTGAATTTCATTCGTTGCATCAGCATCAGCATCGTTTACTTCGTCTGTGAAAGTTCCACCGTTATTAGATAACGTTACAGTATTTCCTGCTTTCGTAACCGTTTGTAACTCATTAGTTGCGTCTGCATCAGCATCGTTTACTTCGTCTGTGAAAGTTCCACCGTTATTAGATAAGGTTACCGTATTTCCTACTTTCGAAACCGTTTGTAACTCATTGGCAGGATCTGCATCTGCATCATTTTTATTTTCTACGTTTTTTGCATATAAAGCATAAGGAACACTCATCATTTGTGTTGTTCCCATATCAACGTAGCTACTACCACCAGTAGCATCTAACTCTACTTGCATAAAATAAACATCCATTCCCCAATCAATCGTAGCGAATGTTCCCATTGTTGCAGTTCCTGTTCCTACATTCAAAGAGAATAATCCAAACTCATTCGTTGTTGCATCATGAGTTTCTTGATATTCGACTGTACCAGTTGGTTGATTAGAGATAATACTAATACGTAAACTAACATTTTGGTTAGCCAATACTTGTCCTGAACTATTACGTGCTGCTGCTTGATATTTAAATTGTTCTGGAGCTTGTGCTAAAACTATTTGACTAACAAATAGAAGTGCTATGATGAATAAATTTTTGATTTTCATTTGGTTTTAGTTTTTTTGAATTTTAATTAATTTGATTAAATTTCCATTATCATCCGTCACTCGGAAAAGATAGATTGCACTTGGTAAGGTACTTAAATCAATCATTTGCGTGTCTTCGGTCAACACTTCTTGATGTAAAGTCCTTCCTAACAAATCAATACATGCAAAATTTAGAGGTTCATTATTATCCTTTTGGATATAGATAACATCTCTAAAAGGGTTTGGGTACGCTGAAATCTCATAGTTGTTTTTTACATCTCGGGTTGAGACTGCAAACAACTCTGTTTGTTGAAATCCTTGTGTTAAAGTTTCATTAGGTGTTGATAGTGTTGTTGTTACAATTTCTCCCAATGTCCAACTTAATTGTACATCATTGCTAACAAACTCATTACCTGCCGAACCAATAACATCATGTGATAAACTTTGACTAATGCCTTGATAAGAAATAGCCAAAACCACAAAAATTAGATAATACGTTTTCATAAATTTTTCTTTTGATGAAAATAATAATTGTGATGAATTATTGCTCTTAATGATTCATTCCTATTTATATCTCTTGACTTATCAAAATGTCACATGGGAAAATGATTTTTTTTTATTTATGGCAAAAAAATATATTTTCATGGGAACAATATTATATGTAAAATTATAATTAAGGTGTTGATTATTAGGTGTTTATGAGTTTTTTATTATAAGCGAAATTATAGGTATAAAAATGATTTTTTAATATATAAATGATTTATAATTATTTTAAAAGTGCTTTGCATTTGACTATTTAAACCAGTGAAAATGTTAAAAAATACATTTTGAATCAAAAGATGAAATTTAATATTTTACACAAAACTATTATTGAAAGAGATAAGTAAATTGAAAAGCTTGGAATAAATATTTATAAACGAAAGTAATATTTACGTTCTTTGCAATCAATAAGAAATTAGTATTAATCGACCAGAATATGAACATACAACAACACTTTGAGCATTTAGAGGAATTATTACGATTAGAAAAAGAGGAAGATTTACGTCAATATAAAGAACTTATCCAGAATCTACCATTAGCCGAAAGGCGAAAAAAAGGCGTAAGTTGGTATCCGTTACATGTTGTCAAAACTGGTTATACGATTGGCGATAGAGCTTTCGTAACGGTCGAACGAACCTCAAACCTAAATGTTCCAAATAAGTTTCGAGCTGGTCAATCCGTTCAATTGTTTTCTCAAACAGCACATGTTAAAAACCCTGACCGTCAAGGCATTATTTATACGGTCAACAAACGTAAAATGAAGATTATTCTCAACGCAAGTGTTCATCCTGATTGGTTAAATCAAGGAAATATTGGTGTTGATTTGTTATTTGATGATAGAACGTATCAAGAAATGGCAAAAGCCCTGAAAGCGGTCAAGGAAGCAAAAAATGGTCGAATTGTAGATTTACGAAATGTTTTGGTTGGTGGACAAGAGCCATTGTTTGACAAAATTGTAAATCCAATTAAAATTGAAGGATTAAACGATTCTCAAAATCAAGCAATAAATGATATTGTGGCAGCTCAAGATGTTGCTATCGTTCACGGCCCTCCAGGAACTGGAAAAACAACAACTATCACTCACGCAATCAAACAATTAGCAAAAAAAGAAGCAACAATATTAGTTACTGCTCCGAGTAATTCAGCAGCGGATTTATTAACTGAGCGATTAAGCGATTTGGGTTTGAGTGTTGTCCGAGTTGGAAATCCTTCAAGAGTGGACGAAACCTTGATTCGACATACTTTAGAAGCTCAATTATCAACTCATCCTGATTATAAAAATATCAAGAAAATAAAAAAAGATGCTGCGGAAGCTCGACGAAAAGCGATTCGATTGACTAAAAAAAGTGGTTGGCAAAATCGTCAAGAGATGAAAAACCTTTTCAAAGAATCCGGCGAATTACGAAATTGGGCGAATCAGTTAGAAGAGATTACAATTGATAATATTTTGGCTTCTGCCAATGTTGTAACGTGTACTTTGGTCGGAATTACGAACAAACATGTTCAACGATTAAAATTCCAAACTGTATTCATCGACGAAGCCGCACAAGCACTCGAACCAGCAACTTGGATTCCGATTCTTAGAGCAAAACGAGTTGTTTTTGCTGGTGATCCGTTACAATTGCCGCCAACGGTGAAGTGCGACGAAGCGATGCGAAAAGGTTTTAGCATCACGATGATGGAACGTGGAATTGAGTTTCTTCCTTCTGTTTTATTGCGTACGCAATATCGAATGCACGAAACGATTATGGGTTTTTCCAATCAGCAATTTTATGAAAATAAATTAGTCGCTGATTTATCTGTTCGACATAAATTATTACAACAAGCAAATGGAAATGATTTGCCTTTAGAGTTTATTGATACTGCTGGTTGTGGCTTCGATGAAGTTGTAAATCCTGAATTCAAATCTCGCTACAATCCTGATGAATACAAGATTCTAAGAGAACATTTGTATCAATTGATTGAAAATGCTGACCAAGAAAATTTGCCGACAATTGGCGTTATTTCGCCTTATCGAGAGCAAGTGATTCATATACAACAAGAAGTAGAAGATGATGTAGATTTAGCCGAATATGGTTTGACGATTAATACGATTGATGGTTTTCAAGGACAAGAACGAGACGTGATTTATATTTCACTCGTTCGCTCGAATGAAAAAGGTCGAATTGGTTTTTTATCTGATTATCGTCGTATGAATGTCGCTATGACAAGAGCAAAAATGAAGCTTGTTATCGTTGGCGATAGTGCAACGATTGGCAACCAAAAATTCTATAATAATTTTCTGAAATATTGCGATGGAGTAGGAGCGTATCGCACCGCTTGGGAATTTATGAGTTAAGCGATTTGTGATTCAGACACTGAATACGCTAATTTTCGCTGATGAACGCTGATTTTTTGTAAAAATAACTATAGTCATATCAAAGAAGTATCAGCGAGTTGCTGCGTTCATCTGCGTATTCAGTGTCCGAATCACGAATCACGAAAATAGCAAAGGCAATGCCGTTTGCTCTACAAACCCGACCAATTCACACACTCTTCAAAAGTCTGTAAATCAATTTGATGAGCCAACCATTGGCAAATTATGATTCTTACGTTGTTTTTATTTTCATAGAATTTTAATGTGCCTTTCGGCAAAACAGTATCATCATTCTTTCCGACAACAACCCAAGATTTTAGATTTTCATTCTCTTTAATTTCGTAGCCAACATCATTTTTAATATCTCGAAGACCAACCGCAGGATTGAATAATAATTGTGGAATACCTAATTCTTGACCAAGCCAATATCCAATATATCCACCAGCAGAACTACCGATTATAAAATCGACTTCATGCTTCAAAGCGTGTGTTTTCAATAGTTTAAATGTATTCGGTTCATTTTCGTAGTCTAAATGTAAGGCAAAAGTCTCATGTTTTTTTTGTTCTAAAATGGTTAATCGTTCGGGATGTGGAAAGCTATTGAGTCCGTGAATGTATAGTATTCTCATTAAAAATCGCTATTAAAATTTCAAAATTGTGAAAGTATTATGTTTTTGTTAAATAAAAAAGTCTATTAATATAGATATTATAGGATGTTTGAAAAACACGCTATTATTACTTCTATCTCATGGAATAATAACGATTGACAAGTAGAAGATTGAGTAAATGAAGATTGTTATGAAATAAGTATTTGTATTTATTTGGTTATATTAAATTACCTGCTCCGACATCTTGTTTTTAACTTGTAAAGTTCCTATCAAGTCCTCGAAACAGGTAATAAATTCTATGTGATAATATTTAATTATCACATTATTTTCTCTTTGCCTTCTCACGTTCTGCTTTACGTTTTTCACGTACTTCGGCTTCATCTGCTTCTATTTTAGAATAAGCATCAATGATTTGTCTCACTAATCGATGCCGAACAACATCAGCAGCAGACAAACGCACCAAACCGATACCATCAATCTCACTTAATCTATCCAGACTTTGTGCCAAACCAGAACGTTGATGACGAGGCAAATCAATCTGTGTCATATCACCTGTAATAATTGCTTTTGCACTTGGACCAATTCGAGTCAAAAACATCTTCAACTGTGAGGTCGTCGTATTTTGTGCTTCATCCAAAATAATAAAAGCATTGTCTAATGTTCGTCCACGCATAAATGCCAAAGGTGCAACTTCAATCGTTCGATTAGCAATAAACTGATTCAATTTTTCGTGCGGAATCATATCATCTAAAGCGTCATACAACGGACGCAAATACGGATCAACCTTATCTTTCAAATCACCAGGCAAAAAGCCTAAACTTTCACCTGCTTCAACAGCAGGACGAGTCAAGATAATTTTCTTAACCAAGCGATTTTTTAATGCACGAACAGCAATTGCAACTGCCGTGTAAGTTTTACCTGTACCAGCAGGACCGATTGCAAATACGACATCATTTGCTTCAGCCGATTCTACTAAGCGTTTTTGATTTTGGGTTTTTGCTTTAATCGGCGTTCCATTACGACGATGAACGATGACATTATCACGATTTCGAGTGCTAATACGATTCTCGAAAGGGTTTTCACCATTCACAATTTCTTGTACATCTTGAATACTAATAGTATGATCTTTTTTCAGGCTGCGTACCATCATTTCAATCTTTCCTTTACATCGTTGTACATCCTTCTTATCACCAGCAATTTTAAGCTTTTCACCTCTTGACGTAATCTTTAAATTCGGAAAAGCTTTTTTAATTAAGTTAAGTTTAGCGTCTTTATCACCGTATAGTTCGAATAGGTCAACGCTATTTATAGTTAATTCTATTTCGCTCAAAATTCTAATTTAATTATTATGATTGTTAAATTGCTATATTGTTTTTCATAGCAATATTTATAAATTTTTTTTATTAAAAACTTCGGAAAGTTTTAAAATAATAGGTTCTTTGAAAAATCCAGTGAAATAATAAAAATTTGAAATCTATCAAGATTGTTTTTTGTGTTGACGTGTTGATGTGCTGACGTTGGTATAACATCAACACGTCAACACATCAACACGTCAACACATCAACACATCAACACATCAACACATCAACACGTCAACACGTCAACACATCAACACGTCAACACATCAACACGTCAACACATCAACACGTCAACACATCAACACATCAACACAAAAAACGAATTCAAATAATTCGTATATTTAGGTTTATCACTGGATTTTTCAAAGAACCAAATAATATAATTGAAAATCTAAATATTTGACTTCAATTTATCCTGCAAAATACAAGATTTATTTGAAAAAATAACTTAGTAAAATCGAATTGACAATAATTTAAACATGATAAAAAATTTAATACTTTTGTCTTTTTTGTGTTGAAAATAGGTTTATACCTTGTTTTTTAACAATTTTGTATTGTAATTGAACCTACGTAACATCTAATGACGGAATATTTTTAATATTTCGATACAATTTAAGGTGTTAAATTATTAAGATAATCAGCAACTTGCCTATCTATAATAGGTAAAATATATAACAAACGTACCAATAAACTTATGGCAATTATAACATTAACCTCTGATTTTGGTTTGTCTGACTATTATGTTGGCGTTATCAAAGGTGCAATACTTTGCCAAAATCCTAACCTAAATATTGTCGATATCTCTCATAACATCAAAACTTATGATATCGTTCAGGCTTCTTTCATTATTAAAAATACTTATCGTGCATTTCCGAAAGGAACGATTCATGTCGTTAGTGTCAATAATTTTATCAATACGAAAAAATCATTTATTGCAATACAACATAAAGATCATTATTTTATTGGTCCAGATAATGGTTTATTCTCGTTGGTTTTTGAAGATAAACCGACGACTGTTTATCGCTTAAATGATACGGACGATTATCAATATTTTCCTTTAAAAGATATTTTTGCCAATGCAATCGGTCACATTACAAGTGATAAACCCTTTGAAGAAATTGGTCAGAAAGTGTTGCAAATACAAGAACGCATCACATTACAACCAGTTGTTAGCAAATCTCAAATCAGAGGTTCAGTGATACATATTGATAATTACGAAAATGTAATTGTTAATATTCCACAAGTTTTGTTTGAGCAAGTTGCAGTAGGTCGAAAGTTTGAATTATTCTTTAAGCGTTATGATCCGATTACATCAATTTGTACACATTACAGCGATGTTCCTGTTGGAGAAACATTGTGTTTATTTAATTCCACAGGTTATTTAGAGATTTCTGTTAATTTAGGAAAAGCAGCTTCTTTACACAACTTAAAAATTGATGATACCATTCAAATTGACTTCTTTTAAGTCTTAATAATAAGAGCATGTCTAAAAACCTGACAAATTTTTAAAATCCATCAGGTTTTTCACAAAAAAAAATTCAAAACCTAAAAACCAATCCAATCTCCATGAAAACCATTTGGAACTCTAAATGGTAAATTAACAACCGCCATCGGAGCTTTATCAAAATTAAGTGGTTCTATGATAATAAGTTTGCTGGTTTCTGTATTTTTATCGTAAGCAAAAGCAACAATAACACCTTCTGCTTCATCACTTTTGTGTGGATGAGGCACAAAAGTAGGTTCGCCAATAGTATAACCTTTCGGTAAACGATGAATTTTATATACATTTTTCTCAAAATCGTATTGTACCAACTCCGTGAAGTGTGCAAACGCTGAATCGTTATTATTGTTTACTTTGGTAGCATAACCAAATCGATATTTTTGTCCTCTAAAACGATGATTAATGTTTGGAAACTCAATAAAACTATCATTCAATATATTATCACTAACAATACCTTTTTTAGGATGAATAACTGTTCGTTGTAAGTGAGGAACACCAATCGTCGAACCATCATGGTTATAATTATGCTTGACATAATCTAAAACAATATTACCATTTTGTTCAAAGCCATTCATCGTATGCCAAACAAAAAATGGATCCATTGTTGTCCAAGATATATCCTTTGAGCGACCATTGCGAGGTAAAACAGCGATTTTCGTTCCTCGTTCAGGTTTCCACTCCAAAGGGTTTTTTGAAGCGAATGTTTTTATAAGGCTTAATTTCATCGGACACCAAAAAAATACAACATAATTTGGCGTTAGAATCATGTCATGTACGACAACCGTTCCTTTTGTATAAATCGGAACATTCTTAATGACTTGACCATTTTTGTTTACGACATAATATCGCATAAACGGATATTGAACCATACCAGTTTGCAAAAAATGCATATCTCCAGTCACCAAATCAATTTTCGGATGTGCTATCATACCTTTGATTTGACCATTGTAATCAAATTCGCCAATTGTGTCTAAATCTTTGGTAATTTTATAAGGTTTTCCGCCTTCATACAATGCCAAAATATGTTCGCCATGATGAACAATACTTGTATTCGCTGTATTTTTTACAGGAGTGAACGGTGCATTATATTTTTTACGAATTTTAGAACTTGGAAATGAAGGCTTTGTCAAACCATTCCATATAGCTTGACCAGCTTTTTTTTCCGCTTCAAGTTCCTTTGTTTCGACCCATTTATTTCGATAAGAAACGCCACCTTTTTCAAAATAAAGTGCATGAACCATTCCGTCACCATCGTACGGAAACGCTAAATCTTCTGATGGAAAATGTGGATTTGGTCCATTACGCATATATACGCCATTTAGCCATTTAGGAAGTTCACCAATAATATTAAGGTCTTTTACATATTTTTCTTCAAAAACTGGTTTATTATTGCTAATAAAAAATTCAGAGTTATTTTTCCATTTTTTTGCTTGATAATTAATCTCTATTTGTGTTTCTGTAGTGACCATTTTTTTGGGGATTGTTAGTACCTTGAGTGACTCATATTGATGAGTCATTCCCTTGGAAGAGTTAAACATTTGTGGTGTGTATTTTTGCTGTAAAGAATCGTAAGTTATTTTTATAATGTTATATAAAATTAATGTGTATACCTTTAAAAAACAAAATATTATAAATGTTTTTTTTATCAATAAGTTATAATTAAATTTGTCACAAAAATTAAGTATTTATCAAAAAAAATATTAAAAAACTAACTTACTTACTTCTTTAAATGTTAAATTACAATGATTTTCAATGGGAAATAATTAATGAATATCACATATATGTAATTTATTGCATGTCACTAATTAATTGTAAATATCATTGTTTTTTACTTAAAAAATTACGATGCAAAAAAAACATTATTATAATGAGAGTATTGTATAGACTTAGCTTCAAGAAATTATCTTTAATTTGTAGTATATGATTTTGGTATTAAAAGTGACATTACCAATTCATTTTTTTTTTTTTAGAAAAAATATGTTTTTTAACATTTTTAACATTTTAAACAGACTTATTCAACACCAGATATAACTACAAAATCACGATTCGATTTGAGATTACTTTGTAAAGTGTTATTTTCACACTTTGATTTTTATTGAACCAAATTTAACTAAATGAAACAAACTATTTTTATCATATTCGCTGTCTTATTTTTAGGAATAACAGCTTGTAAAAACACAACGGAAACGACTATGGAAACACAACAAACTATTGTTGAAGAAATACAACCAACACATTATGATTGGTCAAAAAAGGCAGTAATTTATGAAGTAAATACTCGCCAATACTCAAAAGCAGGAAACTTTGAAGCGATAACAAATGACTTGCCTCGCTTACAAAAAATGGGAATTGATATTCTTTGGATGATGCCGATTCATCCTATTTCTGAAAAGAATAGAAAGGAAGGTTTGGGAAGTCCGTATTCGGTTCAGGATTACAAAGCCGTGAATCCAGAGTTCGGGACAATGGATGACTTCAAAACATTATTGGCGAAAGCCCACGAAATGGGAATGAAAGTCATCTTGGATTGGGTGCCAAATCATACTGGATTCGACCATGCTTGGATTACAGAACATCCAGAGTTTTATACAAGAGATAAAGACGGAAATATCATTTCGCCACAAAATCCAAACGAAGACGAAGAACCTTGGGATTGGACAGATGTTGCGGATTTGAATTATGATGTTCCAGAGATGCGTTTAGCAATGATTGATGCGTTCAAATATTGGATTGATTTAGGTGTTGATGGTTTCCGCTGTGATGTGGCTCATCAAGTGCCAACGGATTTTTGGGCAACTTGTATTCAAGAATTGTACAAAGTAAATCCTGAAACCTATATGTTGTCAGAAGGTGAAGTGCCTTCGCAACGTAACGAAGGTGGATTTGTATCGGATTACGCTTGGAACTTTAAAAACTACATGAATGCAATCGGTGAATCGTACTTAGAAAAAGAGGAAACCGTCGAGAAAGAACGCAGTCAAACGGCAGAAGTAGGAGAGAAGATTGAAGAAGCAAAAGCCAGTGATTTTAATGAATATTTGAAAAAAGACCGTGAACGTTTTCAAAAAGGTTATCACATGTATTTCACCACAAATCATGATGAAAATACTTGGGAAGGAACAGTTTTCGAACGTTTGGGCGAAGGACATTTGACGTTTGCAGTGATGGTTTTTACATTTGACGGAATGCCGTTGATTTATAATGGTCAAGAAGCTGGATTGAACAAGCGTTTGAAATTCTTTACAAAAGATGAGATTGATTGGGGAACTTACGAGTTTCAAGATTTCTACACGAAATTGATTCAATTCAAAAAAGAAAATCCAGCGTTGTGGAATGGAACTTATGGTGCTGAACCAGTTTACGTTCCGACGGCTAATGCGAATGATGAAGTTTATGCTTATATTCGTGAAAAAGATGGGAATAAAGTTTTTGTTATTTTGAACTTATCTGATAAAGCGATTACGACAAGTTTGCCAGGTGATACTTACGCTGGAGCTTATACAGAATTATTTTCTGGACAAGAAAAGACTTTTGAATCTGATGAATATTTAGAAATGAAACCTTGGGAATATCAAGTGTATTCAATAAAGTAGAAGTGCAAACCTGACAGGTTTTCAAAACCTGTCAGGTTTCTTATTAACCAAATAAAAACCAAATTATTATGGCTGGAACAGCAACTTTTCAAACAAAAAGCAAAGGCAAACCGAAACCTCGGTTAAGCATTGCCGCAATTATCAATATGAGTATTGGGTTTATGGGAATTCAATGTGGATTTGCCTTACAAAATGCGAATGCTTCTCGGATTTTACAAACCTTTGGAGCAGATGTTGAGCATTTGTCATGGTTCTGGTTAGTTGCTCCGATTACTGGAATGATTGTTCAGCCAATTATTGGTCATTATAGTGACAATACTTGGACACGATTAGGTCGTCGTCGTCCGTATTTTTTATTAGGTGCAATTTTGGCGTCGATTGGTTTGATTTTATTACCAAATGCAGATTTGTTTGCAGCTTTTATTCCTTTACTTTGGATTGGAGCAGGAATGCTAATGATAATGGATGCGTCGATTAATATCGCAATGGAACCTTTCCGTGCGTTGGTAGCAGACAAGTTGCCTTCCGCTCAACGAACATTAGGTTTTTCGATTCAAACTGTGATTATTGGAATTGGTGCTGTGATTGGTTCTTGGTTGCCGTATATTTTGGCGAACTGGTTCGGTGTCGCAGAAACTTCTGAAAATGGAGGTGTTCCGTTGAATTTGATGTTATCGTTTGTGATTGGAGCAGGATTATTAATGGCAACTATTTTGTGGACAATCTTTACGACTAAAGAATATACGCCAGAACAACAAGCCGAATTTGATGGAGAAGCAATAGAAGAATCAGTAGAAAAAGAAAGTGGTTTAACGTCGATTATAAAAGACTTTAAGGCAATGCCAAAAACGATGAAGCAATTAGGTTTGGTTCAGTTTTTCTCATGGTTTGCCTTGTTTTCGATGTGGGTTTTTACAGCACCAGCTTTGGCTCAACACATTTGGGGCGTTGAAGTCGGTGATACGACTTCGGCAGCATTTAACGAAGCAGGAAACTATGTCGGACCAATATTCGGAACGTATAATTTAGTGGCAACAATTTATGCTTTTTTATTGCCGTTGATTGCGTCGAAAATCGGTCGTAAAGGAACACACGCTTTTTCATTGGTTTGTGGTGGTTTAGGTTTGATGTCTATTATGTTAATTACATCACCAGAAATGAAAAACTATTTACACTTATCAATGATTGGTGTTGGAATGGCTTGGGGAAGTATTTTGGCAATGCCTTATGCAATTTTAGCTGGTTCAATTCCATTGAAGAAAATGGGAATTTACATGGGAATTTTTAATTTCTTTATTACGCTTCCGCAAATTTTAAACGGTGTTATCGGTGGACCAATTGTGAAATATTTTTATAGTGGAAATGCGATTTATGCGATTATAACTGCTGGTGTAATTATGATTTTAGGAGCTGTTGCAGTGATGTTTGTGGAGGATAAAGATGATGTGGTCGTACAATAATAATATTAGATGAAAGGTATTTTTGAAATGCCTTTCATCTTTTAGATTATCTGTTTCCTACGAATCATTATTCATAACCTATCAGTTTTTCGTATAAACTTAACTTTTAATAATAAACAAATCATCAAAAAATCAACATTCAGCACTTTATTTGTGAAATAACCAAAATTGATTGTAAAATATAATTGATTAATAATCAAACAAACAAGCTGTTTTTATTAATTAATAATAATATAACTTTTATCAAATTCAAAAGATAAAAGAAGTTAATAACACTTTTCTAAAAATCTTATTTTGGTACTTCTTTATTCATAATTCAATATATTTCGATATTATTATTAATGATTTTATCAATATATCTTTTTAATAAAACAATAGCTATTTATTTACAAATTTCGTAACCCAAAACACATTTTGATAATAAAATATCAATTTATATATTTGCTTACCTATTAAATAATAATTTGATAGGTTCCTATCCATACATATTTTATATTTAGTGATTTTTTCACTAAAACAAATTGACTTCAACTTCCAAAAGTTAAGAAGTCGTTGCTATGCACAGAAGTACCTAATAATAAAACTCGATTTGTCGTGCGTTTAAACCTGTCAGGCCTTCAAGACCTGACAGGTTTTTTAACAACGATTGAATCTCCAATAAAAAGTAGAATATGGAAAGTAAAAAAGAAAAAGTAGAAAGTGAGCAGGTGAATCAATCACCAAAAAGCATGTATGTTCCGCAAATGGAATCTGATGCTTGTGGTATCGGAATGATGGCAAATTTGAATGGTGAAAAATCATTTAAATTAATCAATGATGCCTTGTCGATGCTGACTTGTATGGAACATCGTGGAGCTGTTGGCTGTGAGCCAAACTCTGGCGATGGAGCAGGAATTTTAATCCAAACGCCCGACAAATTATTGCGTCGGGATTGTCGTGAAATGGGTTTTGAATTGCCTGAATTTGGAAGTTATGGCGTTGGTGTCTTGTTTTTACCGAAAGATAAACGGATTCAAGACCAATGTTTGAGCCTTTTGGGTTTTTACATTGTCGAAATGGGTTTTAAGTTATTGGCTTATCGTCGAGTAAAGGTTGATAATAGTTTGGTTGGTGAAACAGCACGAAGTACCGAACCTGATATTATTCATGTTATCGTTGAACCGAAAGAACGTTATAATGTCAATGAAAAAGAAAATCGTCGAATTTTAGAACGCAAATTGTATGTTTTAAGAAAATATGCAACACACCAAGTTCACGAGCAAATCGAAGCATCGAAAGACTTATTTTACTTCACTTCGTTTTCATACAAAACTGTTTTATATAAAGGTCAATTGACGACTTGGCAAGTACAATCTTACTTTTTGGATTTGCAAGATGAAGATTGTGAATCAGCAATTGCATTAGTACATTCTCGTTTTTCAACGAATACTGTTCCGAAGTGGAAATTGGCTCAACCGTTCCGCTTTATCGCTCACAATGGCGAAATAAATACCGTTGTTGGAAATAGAAATTGGTGGTCAGCAAAAGAAAAAATGTTGGCTTCAGAAGTATTCACTGATGATGAATTACAAAAACTCTTTCCTATCTGTGGTGCTGGTTTATCTGATTCTGGTAGCTTTGATAATGTGATTGAATTCTTAGTTTTGGCTGGTCGTTCGATTCCGACAGCGTTGATGATGATGGTTCCTGAGGCTTGGGAAGAAGACAAAGCGATGGACGAAAAGAAACGTGCATTCTATGAATATCATCAATATATGATGGAACCTTGGGACGGACCTGCGTCACTTTGTTTCACCGATGGCGTTTTGGTTGGTGCAACATTGGATAGAAATGGTTTGCGTCCGTCACGTTATTGTTTGACGGATGAAAATGTCTTGATTTTGGCATCAGAAGCTGGTGCGTTACAAGTTCCACAATCTAAAATTGTCTTAAAAGGTCGCTTGCAACCTGGCAAAATCTTGATTGCCGATTTGGAAGAAAATCGAATTATTGGTGATGATGAATTGAAATCTGTGATTTGTCGCAGAGCGAATTATAAAGAGTGGATCGAGGATAATCAAGTGACATTGGAAGATTTGCCGGAAGTAGAAACAGCAGATATTTTACCAACTAACGACCAAGCTTTATTACAAAAACAAATTCAATTTGGCTACACCAAAGAAGATTTGAAAGTCATTCTTGAACCAATGATTAATGGTGGAAAAGATCCGATTGGTTCGATGGGTGCAGATGTTCCGTTGGCGGTTTTATCCCAACAATCACAGCATTTGGCGAATTACTTTAAGCAATTATTTGCTCAAGTTACCAATCCTCCGATTGATCCAATTCGTGAACGGGCGATTATGTCGCTGTTTTCGTCATTAGGCGAAAGCCGAAATATATTGAAAGAAACGGCACAAGTTTGTCAACGTGTTCATTTAGAACATCCTGTTTTGTCAAATGAAGATGTAGCGAAGTTGATTTTCTTAGAACATGATAAATTAAAATCTTGCATCGTCAGCACGATTTTCGAGGCGAATGGCAAAAAGGGAACTTTGCGTCAAGCATTGGCGAGAATTTGTGCAGAAGTCGAGGAAAAAGTATTGGCTGGTTGCAATATTTTAATTTTATCCGATAGAAGTGCTGATAAGAAATATGCTCCGATTCCATCACTTTTAGCAATTGGTGCGGTGCATCATCACTTGATTCGCAAAGGTTTACGTGGAAAAACATCATTGGTTGTTGAGTCTGGCGATGTGCGTGAAACACATCATTTTGCAACATTGATTGGCTTTGGTGCAAATGCGATTAATCCTTACTTGGCATTGGCTACATTGACGAATCTATATAATAAAGGGTCGTTTAATAATTCATCAGATGACTCAAAGTCACCTGATGAATACGGATTAAAGAAAGTCATCAAAACCTACCAAAAAGCAATTGGAAAAGGTTTGTTAAAAATCATGTCGAAGAACGGAATTTCGACTTTACAGGCTTATCAAGGTGCTCAAATTTTTGAGATTTTAGGTTTGAATAGTGAAGTTGCGGAAGAATGTTTCAAAGGTGCAGTTTCGAGAATTGAAGGTATTGGTTATGACGAAATTGCGATTGAAGCGATGATTCGTCACGAAGCTGCTTATCCATCAAAAATTATAAAACAACGCTTAGAAGTTGGTGGTGTTTACCAATGGAAACGCAGAGGTGAAGCCCATTTATTGAATCCGCAAACGATACATTTATTACAATTATCCTCTCGTAAGAATAATTATACCGCTTATAAAAAATATGCGAAGTTGATTAATGACCAACAAAAACAAGCGTTGACGCTTCGTGGTTTGTTGGATTTCAAAAAGACAAATTCGATTCCAATTGAAGAAGTAGAATCGGTTGAAAAAATATTAAAACGCTTTGTAACTGGTGCAATGTCTTTCGGCTCGATTTCGCACGAAGCACACTCAACCTTAGCAATAGCAATGAATCGCATCGGTGCGAAAAGTAATAGTGGCGAAGGTGGCGAAGATCCAATTCGCTATTTAATTAAAGAAAATGGCGACTCCGAACGCTCCGCAACGAAGCAAGTTGCTTCTGGTCGTTTCGGTGTAACAAGTCATTATTTGACGAATGCCGATGAGATTCAAATCAAAATGGCTCAAGGTGCAAAACCTGGGGAAGGTGGACAATTGCCTGGTCATAAAGTCGATAATTGGATTGGAAAAGTGCGACATTCTACGCCTGGTGTTGGCTTGATTTCTCCGCCGCCACATCACGATATTTATTCGATTGAAGATTTAGCACAATTGATTTTTGATTTAAAAAATGCCAATCGTGCGGCTCGAATTAATGTAAAATTAGTTTCAAAAGCTGGTGTCGGAATTATTGCTTCTGGTGTTACAAAAGCTCACGCTGATGCGATTTTGATTTCTGGTCACGATGGCGGAACTGGTGCTTCTCCGATTTCTTCGATTCGTCACGCAGGTTTGCCGTGGGAATTAGGATTGGCGGAAACGCATCAAACATTGATTAAAAATAAATTACGAGATAGAGTTACCGTTCAAACAGACGGACAAATGCGAACTGGTCGTGATTTAGCGATTGCAACGCTTTTAGGTGCAGAAGAATGGGGAGTTGCAACGGCTGCTTTGGTAGTTGAAGGTTGTATTATGATGCGTAAGTGTCACTTAAATACGTGTCCAGTTGGTATCGCAACACAAGATCCAGAATTGCGGAAACGCTTCAACGCTGACCCACAATATTTGATTAACTTCTTTACGTTTTTGGCTCAAGATTTACGAGAAATCATGGCGGAATTAGGTTTCCGAACGATTAACGAAATGGTTGGTCAAACGCAACTCTTAAAGGTTCGTGACAATATCGAACATTGGAAATACAAAAACTTGGATTTATCACCAATTTTGTATCAATATCCTATCGAAGGCACGACGCATTATAAGACATCAGAACAAGATCACGGCATTGATAATGTCTTGGATTGGAAGATGTTAAAAGTGATAAAACACGCTTTGGAGTTCGGTCAAAATATACAAGTTGATTTAAAAATTCAAAATACAAATCGTTCGGTCGGAGCAATTATTTCTAACGAAATTTCCAAACGTTACGGTCAAGAAGGTTTGGCAGAAGGTGCAATTAAATTCAACTTCAAAGGTTCAGCAGGACAGAGTTTCGGTGCTTTTGGTGCAAAAGGTTTGCAGTTAAAAATCGAAGGTGAAGCCAATGATTATTTCGGAAAAGGTTTGTCAGGTGCAAGGTTGATAATTCATCCAGATAAAACAGCAAAATTCAAGGCTTCGGACAATATGATTATCGGAAATGTGGCATTTTATGGTGCAACTTCTGGTCAAGCCTACATCAACGGAAAAGCTGGTGAACGCTTCTGTGTTCGTAATTCGGGCGTTGAAGCAGTGGTCGAAAATATCGGTGATCATGGTTGTGAATATATGACTGGCGGTTTGGTCATTGTCTTAGGCGAAACTGGCAAAAACTTCGCAGCAGGAATGAGCGGCGGAATGGCATTTATTTATAATAAAAATGGTGACTTCGCTGAAAAATGCAACCCAGAAATGGTTGATTTAGATCCGCTTTCTGATAAGGATTTAGACTTGTTGCATGCTAAAATTGACAAACATTTTCAGTTTACAAAAAGTGAAGTGGCAGAACGCATTTTAAATAATTGGGAAACGGAAAGTCAATATTTTGTGAAAGTCATGCCGAGAGATTATAAGAAGGCATTGGCGAAAAAAGAAGCGAAAGTTGAGGAATTAGTTGCGGCTTAATTAGACACGAATTTACACGAATTACACGAAAAAATAATTAGTGAAATTAGTAAAAATTAGTGTCCAAAAATCAAAAAAAAGCAAAAGTTGAGGAATTAGTTATTGC
>JBGCFH010000425.1:0-18433 GCA_045106825.1 Saprospiraceae bacterium
ATATGGAGCATAACAGACAAGATATTTTTTTTCAAAAAAGCCCCTCTTTCTTTGAGGGCTTTTCCGAAAAAAAATGTTAATGGAAACAGAATTTATTTTTTCTATCTTAAAAATTTGTCCTGTTTTTTTGAACCACCTCAACACGACAACTATTGACACAATCCAACTGTCTTTCAATCTAAGAATGTTTCCAAATCCAATGGAAACAGAAGGTATGATTGTTTACGAACTTACAAAACAAAGTAATATCAACATCTTTATTCTCAATGGATTAGGACAAAAAGTACAAGTCATTAAGCAAAATGAACTGGAATATGCTGGAAAACACTACGTGCCAATTATTATTCAAAAAATTGCCAAGTAAAAGTATTTATTATTTATGGTTTGATAATGGAAAACAACATACTGTTCTTCCATTTTTATTAAAAGAAAAATAGTGACTTAACTTAAAAAATAAGCTATCTTAACAGATATTTGATTAACTGTCAAGAACCTATAATTATTAAAATTAACAATAAATAGAATTATTAAATCAGATAGATAATCTTAATTTTGCAGCGATTTTGAAAATTCATTATCATAGTATTATCCAAAATAAAAAAATAAATCGTGGAAACGACAAACCAAACAATTGCTGCAAAAGCAGCCGACAATATTCGGATTTTATCCGCTGCAATGGTCGAAAAAGCAAAATCTGGACATCCAGGTGGACCAATGGGTGGAGCAGATTTTACACATATTTTATTTACAGAATATATGAACTTCGATCCAGATGATGGAACTTATCCGTTCAGAGATAGATTCTTCTTGGATCCAGGACACGTTTCTGCTTTATTATATTCTCAATTGGCAATGTTTGGTCATTATTCTTTAGATGATTTAGCAAACTTCCGTCAATGGGGAAGTCCAACGCCTGGACATCCAGAAGTGGATAGAAAACGTGGTGTTGAAAATACTTCTGGCCCTTTGGGTTTAGGTCACGCATTTGGTGCTGGTTCTGCGATTGCAGAGCGTTTTTTAGCAACTCGTTTTGGAGAACATATTGCGAATAAAACCTACGTTTATATTTCTGATGGTGGCGTTCAAGAAGAGATTTCTCAAGGTGTTGGTCGTATCGCTGGTTACTTGGGTTTGAACAATCTTATCATGTTTTATGATGCAAATGATGTTCAATTGTCAACGATGGTTGATGAAGTAATGACTGAAGATACTGCCAAAAAATACGAATCTTGGAACTGGAATGTTATCACAATTGATGGCCATAATCACGACGACATTCGTGCTGCGTTAGATGCTGCAAATGCTGAAACTGACCGACCAACTTTGATTATTGGTAAAACAATCATGGGAAAAGGTGCAAGAACGGAAGATAATGGTTCTTGGGAAGGTCAAGTCGATACACATGGTCAACCGCTAAGTAAATCTGGTGCAGACTTTAATGCAACGATTACTAATTTGGGTGGAAACCCAGAAAATCCATTTGTAATTTTTGATGATGTTGCGGCTTATTATGAAGAAGTAAAAGATGCAAAACGTAAATTGATTGCTGAACAGAAAGCAGCTTTCGCTGAATGGCAAAGTGCAAACCCTGAGTTAGCCACCAAATTACAAGGATTTTTGTCAAACGAAGCTCCAAAAGTAGATTGGTCAAGTATTGAGCAAAAAGCTGGTCAAGCCACTCGAAACGCATCAAAAACGGTTTTAGCACATTTGGCTAAGAACGTCGAAAATATGATTGTTGCGTCTGCCGATTTATCAAATTCTGATAAAACAGAAAGTTTCTTAAAAGAAGTTGGAGCATTCAAACATCATGATTTCAGCGGTGGATTTTTACAAGCTGGTGTTTCAGAATTAACAATGGCAGCATTGTGTACAGGAATGGCTTTGCATGGTGGTGTAATTCCTGCTTGTGCGACATTCTTTGTATTCTCTGATTATATGAAGCCAGTTATGCGTGTTGCTTCTTTGATGGAACAACAAGTGATTTTCATTTGGACACACGATGCTTTCCGTGTCGGTGAAGATGGTCCAACGCATCAACCGATTGAGCAAGAAGCACAATTGCGATTATTAGAAAAATTAAAAAATCACTCTGGAAATAATGCCATGTTAGCATTGCGTCCTGCTGATGCGAATGAAACAACGGTTGCTTGGAAAATGGCATTGGAAAATACTAATTCTCCAACTGGTTTGGTTTTCTCTCGTCAGAATATCGTCAACATTCCAAACTCATCTTACGAAACTGCTTTACAAGCAGAAAAAGGTGGTTATATCGCTGATGATTGCGAAGGAACGCCAGATGTTGTTTTAGTTGCGAATGGTTCTGAAGTTTCGACTTTGGCTGCTGGTGCGGAATTGTTGAAAGCAAAAGGCATTAAAACTCGTTTAGTTTCTGTTCCATCAGAAGGCGTTTTCCGTAATCAATCTAAAGCGTATCAATTATTTGTTTTACCAACTGGTGTTCCTAAGTTCGGAATGACGGCAGGTTTGCCTGTAAACTTAGAAGGTTTGGTTGGTTTAGATGGAAAAGTTGTTGGTATGAATCACTTTGGTTATTCTGCACCTTATACGGTTTTAGATAAGAAATTTGGTTTTACGGCAGAAGATGTTTGTCGTGAAGTAGAAGCATTTTTAAAATAAAAATTATCAACTTAAACGGTGTCGGTTTTTAAAACCGACACCGTTTCTAAACATAAAAAAATGAAATTTTTCATAGATACAGCAAACCTTGAGCAAATCAAGGAAGCAGCAGATTTAGGTATTTTAGATGGTGTAACGACTAATCCTTCATTGATGGCAAAAGAAGGCATTGCAGGCGAAGAAAATGTAATGAATCACTACAAAGCGATTTGCGAAATCGTATCTGGTGATGTAAGTGCAGAAGTTATCTCGACTGATTTTGAAGGAATGGTTCGTGAAGGCGAAAAATTAGCGGCTTTAGCTCCAAATATTGTTATCAAAATTCCGATGATTAAAGATGGTGTAAAAGCAATTAATTACTTTTCTAAGAAAGGAATTAAAACGAACTGTACTTTGATTTTCTCACCTGGACAAGCGATTTTAGCGGCAAAAGCTGGTGCAACTTACCTTTCTCCGTTCATTGGTCGTATTGACGATATTACTTGGGAAGGAATGCAGTTGATTGCAGAAATTCGTGAGATTTATGATGTTCAAGGTTATGCGACCGAAATTTTAGCGGCTTCTGTTCGTTCATCATTGCACATCGTACAGGCTGCAAAATATGGTGCTGATATCGTGACTTGTGGTTTAGGTGCGATTACTGGTTTGTTGAAGCATCCTTTGACGGATATTGGATTGGCTAAATTTTTAGCGGATCATAAGAAAGCGAACGGATAAGAAGGTTTGTCTTATTAGTTTATTGATATTTTTTGCCACGAATGCACAAATTAATTTTATCCTTTTTTATTTAAAATTAGTGTATTCGTGGCTTTAAAATTTTCATTATCATTTCTTGAAAAATTATATCTCCTTAAAATTATGCATAATGAATTTATTAAATGTCTCTTTAATTTCTATTTTTGAAATAGTCGTAACGATAGCTTTATTACTTCATATTATCACTGGATTAGGTAGCATTGTTTTGTTTTGGATACCAATTTTCACTAAAAAAGGGGCAAAGACACATCGAAAAGTAGGAAAAATATATGTATTCTTAATGTGGCTTGTTATTTTTTCTGGAATCATTTTAACCATTAATAAATTCTACGAAGGCGAAACTGACGCTGGTATTTTTTTAGGTTTTTTAGTGATATTAGCAACTCGTCCTGTCTGGTTTGGTGCTGCTGCGTTAAAGTCCAAAAACGTTTCTTACACACGTATCAAAAATATTCATATTCTATTCAAATTAGCACTTTTTGCTTACGGTATTTTTATGTTAATTTACTCAATTTCATTAAAAGGTCAAGGAATCGCTCCTGTAATGATAGCGTTTTCTGTACTCGGTTTGATGGCTGGAATAGATGCTTGGAGAGATTATAAAGACACTTCAATGAATAACAATTGGTTGCGAAATCACTTTGAAGGCATGCTTATCAGTGGCGTTGCAGCTTATACAGGATTTATAGTTATCGGAGGTTATGAATTTTTGAACGAACATATGACTGGTTATTGGATTTTGATTCCTTGGTTGTTACCGAGTATTATTGGTATTGCTTTAATCTATTTTTATAGACAAAAGTTTCAAAACTAATCGTTAGTATAATACTTCGCAAAATGCTTTTTCATACAGGTTTTCTAATAGTGAAGCGGTCTAATATCCTTATTTTCATCTCAATACTTAGCGATTATCAAATGAAATTGATTCAAAATAGATGCTTTAAAATTAGAAACGATAAATCGGTGAAACGTCAACTTAAAACACGATAAGGATACTTTCAATCATTACAGCCTCTTAATGTTTTTATAGTCGAAATGACCTGCCTATATTTGTACTATAAGTAATGAAGAAACTTATAAATACAACATCACAAACTAACAGTTTATACCATCTTAAATAAAGGGCAATCGCCTAAAAACTGATTGTCCTTATTATTTTTTATAATGTTTATAAAGAAATTGAGTTAAAAGTAGCTCAATGTTTTGCTTCAATTTTTGAAAATACCAAATAACATATGAATGCAGTTATTCTAAAATAATTAACTGATTACCAAAGGTTAATTATTGCTTTAATTAGATTTCTACATTTGGCGAAAGCCTTCAATATGTTGAGGTAATGACTTAAAAAAGGGTTTTCTACTAACGCTAAATGATGTTACAAATTATTGTTAATCACAATTATTTGACTCTCTCTCCCAACATTTTTTTAGTAATTAGTATGAAAACCCTTTTTCTTTTTAAGAATGTTTCTAAGTGAAATGTAAACCGAAACCTCAGCGTAATTTATTTGAATTAATAGTTCTAAAAATTCTTTAAATCACAGAGTTTTTATTGTACTGCTCGAAATTGAACACTTTCTAAGCCGCTGATTCCTACCGAACCTTGAAGTACAAAATTTAAGCTATTTGAAAAACGTCTAACGTCTCAAATCTTGTAGTAAAGCAATCTAACATCTCTAATATTTTTCATTTCATTCACTCATTCATCAAATACTTTCACTCATCCAATCTATCTTTTAAATAAAAACCATCCACATTTTTTATCATTAAACGTTGTAATTACATAAATTTGAAGTGTATTAAAAATATTTTACATTTGAATAATGTTTACATATAATCTAATATTAATTTTAACTGTGGATTAATAGAATTGACACAAAACCATTAAAATCCAGTATATATGAATCGTTTGATACGTACACGATTAAGCTTATCCTTTATGTTTTGTTTAAGTGCGATTTTGGCATATGCACAACCAAGTAACGATGAATGTATTAATGCCATCTCAATCCCAAATCCTGTTGCTTACTGCTCAAATGCAGGAGAATACACTACTGTAAATGCAACAACTTCTACAACACCAACTCCAGCATGTTGGACACCAATAGTTGAAGATGTTTGGTTTTCATTCACGGCAGTTGCCACGGATGTTTCGGTTGTTGTTTTGGGCGATGTAAATAACGCAAATTGGGGAACGATGCCTTTTCCTGAAGCTGCGATATATGATGATTGTGCCGCAGTGACAGAGCTAAGCTGTGCCTCTGATGTAGGTGGAAATGGTTCAATTCAAGTCTTTGCAAATAACTTAACGATTGGACAAACTTACTACATTCGTATAGATGCACGTTCAGCATCAGGTACATTTCGACTTTGTGTAGATAACTATAATGCACCACCAGCACCAACTTCTGATTGTGATGTAGGAACGGTACTTTGTGACAAATCATCTTTTACTGTTGCACAAGTTGTTGGTGTAGGAACAAATACAAGCGAACTTCCATCAGGTTCTTGTATGGGACAAGAGTTTGCGTCTGCTTGGTATAAATGGATTTGTGATGCACCAGGAACGTTAACGTTTACGTTAACACCAAATAATCCTGATGATGATTTAGATTTTATGGTTTTTGAGTTACCTGGAGGATTAAATGATTGTAACAACAAAACAGAACTACGTTGTATGGCTTCTGGTGAAAACGTCGGACAACCATTATCCAACTGGATAGCCTGTTCGGGAGCAACAGGTTTGAGTCTGGCAGATACTGACTTGGTAGAACAACCGGGTTGTCAAGCGGGTGACAATAATTTTGTTGCTGCTATTAATATGGTTTCGGGAAAAGCTTATACTCTGGTTGTCAATAATTTTAGTAATTCAGGTAACGGTTTTTCTGTTACTTGGGGCGGAACAGGAACTTTTTTAGGACCAGAAGCGAGTTTCTCGATGACAACTGATACTATTTGTGCCGGTGAATCCATCACTTTTACAGATGCTTCGACTTATGCAGCAGGTACAATTACAAATTGGAACTGGAATTTTGGACAAAATGCCACACCAGGTAATTCGACAACACAAGGAAGTCATACCATTACGTATGATCGTCCTGGTAATAAGTTTGTAAGACTAAGAGCAACTGCTGATGTCGGTTGTCGTGTGACCGAAGTTAAGGAAGTTATCGTAGAAGCATGTTGTGAAACAGCGAATGTTATTCAAGTGAGTTCTTCAATACAAGATTTAATTTGTGCCAGAAATCAGGATGGTTCGATAGATTTGACTACCAATAATACTTTTACACCTCATACCTATCAATGGTCAAATGGTGCAAATACACAAGATATTTCTAACCTCGGTAGTGGAACTTACACTGTAACTTTTACAGATGCAATCGGCTGTGATACTGTAATCACTGGTATTATAACAGCACCACCTTTTTATAATGTTGATACATTACTTGATCGACCAACGTGTGCTGGAGGTCAAGATGGAGGATTAGAATTAATTGTCAATGGTGCAGTTCCGCCATATACTTATAATTGGTTTCCTGTCACGAGTACAACAAATCAAATTACCAACATTCCGAATGGTTTTTATGATGTTACGGTCACTGATGACCTTGGTTGTGATACAGCAATGACTTTCAGGGTTTGGGAATTAGAGTTGTTGTTAGATACATTAGATGATTTTTTGATTCCGCCATTATGTTATGGTGATGCGAATGGTTCAATAACAGCAACGGTTGGTAATGGTGCTGCTCCTTACATTTTTGATTGGGGAAATGGTCAAGTAAATCAAAATACATTAGAAGACTTAGCAACAGGTACTTACTTCCTAACGGTGACAGACAATAACCTCTGTCAAGGTCAATTTGAAATTTTATTGCCTCAACCCGATTCTTTAGATATTTGGCTTGAAGGCTATGATATTTCTTGTTATAATGGAAATGATGGAGAAATAACTGCCAATGTTACTGGAGGTGTCGGAAATTATGTTTTCACTTGGAACGTCACTGGCGAAGTCGATAGTGTTATAAATGAGCTAATTGCGGGTTTTTATAATGTTTCGGTCGTTGATGGTAATGGATGTTTTATTGAAGATACTATTACTTTGAATCAACCTCCTGTATTAGAAATTTCTGGTTTTGATGTGATTGATGCGTCTTGTTTTGGTTTTTCTGACGGCGAAGTTAATGTTAATGTAACTGGTGGAACACCACCGTTTACTTATAATATTGAAACGGATACGATTTTTCAAACTTCCAGTTCGTTCACAGGTTTATCTGCAGGAACTTACATTGTGAGAATTCGAGATGATTTAGGTTGTGAATTTAGTGAAGTCGTTACAGTAAATCAACCTTGGGAGTTTATTATTGATGCAGGAGAAGATCAAACCATTGATTTAGGATTTACAACAGATTTATTGGCTCAAGCCAATGTTTTATACGATGTACCTTACACTTGGACGCCATCAGAAAATCTAACTTGTAATGATTGTAAAAATCCGACTGCATTTCCATACACGACAACAACATTTTTATTGTCGTCTGAAAATGCAACAGGTTGTCCTGCTACGGATTCTGTCACGATTACTGTCAACCCAAACAAACCATTATTTGTACCGAATGTATTTACACCAAATGATGATGGTATTAATGATTATTTCTTCGTTTTTGGAAATCCTGCAATTAAAAACGTTAGGAATATGACGATTTTTGACCGCTGGGGAAATAATGTTTTCGCTGCTCAAAATATTCCTGTTAATGATGAACAAGCTGGTTGGGATGGAACTTTCCGTGGTAAAAAATTAACGCCACAAGTCTTTGTATTTTATATCGAAGTCGAATTTTTAGATGGAGAAGTTGTTGTCGTGAAAGGCGATGTAACGTTGGCGAAATAGATGATGTGTTGATATTGGTATAATATTAACTCAAAAAACACTATTATAGTAAAGCATAAAAACGAATGCCATTAACTTTTTTAAAAGTCAATGGCATTTTATTTTAAATTATTCTATCTCGTTTAAATTTTCTTAATACTTGTGTACTTAATCCAAAATTCACGATGTAACCTAATTCTGTATTTGTTGATGTCAAATGGTTTGTAAATTTATCTTCAACAATCGGTTTCAAACTTGGTGTTGCAAATACTTGTATAATTATAGTCTCATTGATACGAATCTCATTTGTAAAATCAACCATCGGTACGCCTTGTTGAGTGAATTCTTCGATTAATTTTTGTTTGTAAATTGCTTGTTGCTGTCCTCTTCCTAATTGGCAGAAAACGTTAAAAGCAGCAGCTTCGATTTGATGTAAATAGTCTTTAATAAACATGGTTTTTATGGTTTAAGTAGTTTGAATATGTTCGATAAATTACTTTGAATACTACCGAAAACACTCAACCTAAGATTGTTACCATGTGAGGAATTGAACCTCAACCTTCGGAATCAAAACCCGACGTTCTGACCGTTGAACTACATGGCAATAAATCCACCGTGACACAAAAAAAATTGTGAAAAAGCATTAAAATTCCATTTAAAAAACGACTACAAATTGTGTTCTTAAATTCGACACATTTTGTGTTAATTTTTATTTTTTTTGCTGCATTGTTCTTTACTTGATTGTTGTGATTAATGGGTCAAGCAAATTTTGAAACGAATACATAAACAAAAGTGACGTGTGTTTTGAGAAATTAATCTCGAAAGGATTTGAACCTTTGACCGATAGTTTAAGAGACTATTGCTCTACCAATTGAGCTACGAAGTAACACATGTCGTCAGTATTATGAATTCGCTTCAGAATTTAATAACCGATGTGTTATCAAATAATTTAGTATCAATTATTTAATAACAAGTTGCTGTAAATCAAGCGTTAATGAACGTAATTAAGTGAGGAGTTTACTTAATTTGATTATTAAGGAATAAGTCAAATCATGCTTTTCAAGAAAGAAAAACCTACCAAACTTCTACTTGAGCTTTGCGGTACAAAATCATCTTTTTGCAAAGTGTTCGTGTGAAATTTTACCAACAATGTCGTTTGATAATTATTCTTGATTGAAAATAACATGACTTTTATTTTTTTAATTTGGACAAATAATAATCATTCTTCTTTCATAAGAAAGACATTACATTAACCATCATAAAAAAAGTATAGTTCCATTAAAATGAATTAATTTTAAGTTTTTTTTAAGAAATTTTGAGTGTTGTTTTTTAAGGATTTCGATACTGAAATTTGTAATAAATAGGATGAATTTAAGGTCAGATTTGACGAAAAATTTAAGCTTAATAAGCTTTAAAATGATATTATATTTGAATTGTTACTTTTTGATTTTGAGAAATGGTAGAATCCGCCACTCTTACTCAAAGAATGACGGAAATACTTTAAGATTTATAATCTTCTGATTTTAGACAAACTCTTGCTTTTATTTATTCCAAATACCGTTCAAATCATATATTTTAGAATCAGATAAATGCAAACTTCCATTTTCTACCAATAAGGAAACTTTATCAAACTTTTTTGAAGGAAAGAAAATGCTTGTAAAACTTAATGCTCCATTATTAATAAAAATTTCAGAAGATGCAGCGTCTATAAAAAGACGAACATTCAAATTTTCTTTATCAAAACTTATCGGAGCAGAATGAATATTTTTATAAAAATCGTCAGAAAATTTATTATTGCTCGAATGTGTTCTATCTACATACATTTTTCCATCACTCTTATTGAACTTAATAACAAAATGTTCTCCCAAATCATTTTGAAATTTTATACCAAAAGATTCTGCTGTCGTTTTCTTTAAATTAATGGTAAAGTCAAATTCAGATTGCGAAGGATCAAATGAACCTTCCAATACCTTTTCCTCTGTAATATTCATTTCGTCAAAAGCTGTTATTTCACCTCTTAATGTTTGAAACTCCTTTACAGGTAAACTGTATAAATGATAGTCCGTATCTATATTTAGCAACTTCAATTCTCTCGGTAAAGTCATTGCACTTCTCCATTTTTCTGTTGGTACAATTTGAGCATATTGCCAATTAGACATCCAGCCGATTCCAAGAATTCGACCATCATCTTTAGGTACATTATTCCATGTTACAAAAGCATAATTGTCTGTTCCATAATCTAACCACTTTTGAGTCTTTATATCACTTTTGAATACTTTACCATCAAATTCACCAATAAAATAAGAGGTTGCTGTTCCTTTATTTGGTGCTTCTTTTTGAATACTAACGATTAAAACCCATTTGGTTTCATTAGAGCCTTCTACTTGCATTGGAAACAAATCTGGACATTCCCACAAACGATTATCTCCTTCAATAGCAAAATCAGACAAAAATTCCCAGTCTGTAAGATTTGGTGAAGCGTAAAACTTAACTCTATCATAAGCCGCTAAAACTAAAATCCATTGTTGTGATGCTTCATGCCATACAACTTTCGGATCTCTAAAATCCTTAATTTTTTCGGAATTCGGAATAACAGGATTGCCTTTATATTTTGTCCATTCGTAACCACCATCTAAACTATAAGCAATACTTTGCTTTTGAAAATCATTCGTTTTTGCTTTTTCACCAGCAAAATCATGATGAGTGAACGTCGCCACAATTGGAGGGTTTTCAGCAGTTCCTAATTTCGATGTATTATTATTATCCACGACAGCTCCGCCAGAAAAAATGCAGCCAATAGAATCTGGAAATAATCCAATTGGGAGATGTTTCCAATATACTAAATCTTCTGATTCTGCATGTCCCCAGTGCATTGGTCCCCAAACGGTGCTATCAGGATAGTATTGGTAAAACAGATGATATTTTCCATCATAATAAAACATTCCATTCGGATCATTCATCCAGTTCGCTTCTGGTGTGAAGTGCAATTGAGGACGATGTTTTTCTTGATAATATTCAGTAATATTATCGGTTGATTCTACTTGAGATTGTTCTTCTTTACAGCCAGAAACAATGACAATCAAAAGTAATATTGATAAAAATTGAGTTATTTTTAAATTATATATCATTTTTAAATTATTTGCTATTTATTAATTTTGTAAAACGAAAAGTAGTAAAGTCATCAGGTGAGTTATTTAGAAAATATCGAATGTAAAATGACTTATAGTAAGCTTTAACATACTCACCTGATGACTATTTACAAAATGATTATTTCCCATTTATTAATTCTAATTCGATTTCTTCCAATTTTTTACCTTTAGTTTCAGGCATTTTCGTTCGCACCCAAATTAACTGTAACACCATCATACCAGCAAAAAACAGGAATATCGTAACAGGTGAAAACGCAGATAAGACCGCAGGTGTTATCATCGTAATCGTAGCAGCGAAAACCCAATGTGTACCACTTCCCAAGGACATTCCGTTGGCACGTACTGAATTTGGAAATATTTCAGAGATAAATACCCAAATCACAGCACCTTGACCAATCGCATGAGCGCCAACAAATGCACTAATAAAGAAAACAACCAGCCAGCCTTCTGCACCAATATAAAAAGACCAAGCGACACCAAGTAATGTAATAATATAGCCAATTGAACCAATGGTCATTAATTGTTTTCGACCCATTTTATCAATCAAGTACATTCCTAATAAGGTGAAAATCAGATTTACAACACCTATCGGAACGGATGCTATCAAAGTATTACTTTGATCAATTCCTGCAGCTTCAAAAATTCTTGGTGCGTAATACAATATAAAGTTGATACCCGACACTTGATTGAAAAATGCTAATAAAAAAGCCAACATTATCGGCTTGTTATATTGTCCTGAAAAAAAGTTAGTTTGTGTCTTTAAAACTGATTTTTTTATGGCTTCGATTCGTTCCTCGACATTTCCCAAAGGATCAAGTTGTTGCAAGAGTTTTTTTGCTTTGACTTCATCATTTCCTTTAAGTAATAACCATCTCGGACTATTCGGTATGCCTAAAATCATCACACAATAAATCGCTGCTGGAACGGCTTCTACACCAAGCATCCAACGCCAAGCATTTTCGCCCATATATTGTCCTATGAGATAGTTAGAGAAAAAGGCGATTAAGATTCCGAAGACAATATTGAATTGATAAGTTGCGACAAGGCTACCTCTTTTATCAGCTGGAGCAATTTCAGATATATAAATTGGTGCAGCTACAGAAGAAGCACCAACTCCGACTCCTCCAATGAACCGAAAAAACGAAAATAAATAAGGATCAGTAGCCAAACCAGAACCTAAAGCGGAGGTTAAATATAAAATTCCAATCCAAAATAATGTGATTTTACGCCCAAATTTGTCACACGGAATTCCTCCTAATAAAGCGCCTAAAACTGTTCCCCAAAGTGCCATCGACATGATGAAAATACCATGAAACCAATCTCCAGTATTCCAAAGTTTTTGAATAGATTGATCAGCACCCGAAATCACAATGGTATCAAAGCCAAACAAAAATCCAGCTAACGCAACTGTAATTACAGAATATTTAATTCCTTGATTTTTTGTTAAATTCATTTATAATTGATTTAGTTTTATTGGTAGAATACAACGTCTTAGAATAACAACTGAAACCGCTTTTGATATATTGATAATGCTATTTTTAGTAGATGTAATCCAGTTGAGAATTTAGTAGCTGTATTTATTGGGTACGAATATACAAAACATATAAAATAGGTATTTTTATTTATTGAGTTTTTAAACAGAAAAAATCTGTTAATAAATCATCTTATTTCTTTTTCAATAATGAGCGGATGTCTTTTGCTGAATTTCCTTTTCTGACTTATTTTGTGGTTTTCGATGAAAATTATTAAAAAATGAAATATGTTACGATAGCATTGGATATTCGGTATTCCATTGATTTTTAATCAAATACCTGATACCAAATACCATCGTCTAAAAATTTTTATTTTTTTGAATTTTGAATGTTTCCACAAAAAAATCATAGAACCTTATTTTAGGACTAGACATATTTCAGCAATTACAAAGTTAAATAAGTGGTCTTTTTTATCGTAAAAGAAATCCCTAATTTCCAATCTGAAAATTAGGGAAGACTCATGTTTTAAGTATTGGCTTATCTTTATGGAAAGGTAGTATTTATAATTAATTTATTGAAAATATTTTTTAATTAGAAATATAGCAGCTATTCTCGGTTTAAAATAATTCGTAATGTGTTTTGCTGTAATTAGTGATTTTTACGATAATCTGCAATCTAAATTAAGTAAGAATTCGACATTCGATTTAAAATCGCCTGTCGAATGTTTTTATTTAAGCAAAAAAGTCATTAAAAGCATCAATTCTTTATAAAACGCATTATAAAAATTTTTAAACCGAGAATGGCTGGAAATATAGTGGATATAAAAATTGTAAAAAATAAAATCTGTTACGATGGTATTTGGTACTCCGTTGATTTTTTAATCAAATACCGAATACCATCATCGAAAATTTTTTATTATTTTGAATGTTTCCACAAAAAAAATCAAAGAACCTATTTTCTTTGAGATGCTTTTTTTGATTTTGTCGGTGGATTTTTCATCACAAATCTGTGATTTTCTACTAATTTTAATAAGTCAAAAGAACTGATAATTCCGACTAATTTATGTTCATCAGTGACTAATAAATGGTGAATTTTTTTATTTCTCATCATTCTTGCCGCAATATATACATCAGAATACTCTGGTATTGTATAGATACTTGTTGACATTATTTGACTTACAGGTGTTCCATCTTTAAAATCTTTAATAAGGTCTTTAGCTGTAACTATACCGACGGGTTCGTTATCCGAATTTACAATAGGAATGGAATGTATTTTCTTGGTTTTCATAATATCTTTCACATGTTGAATCGATTTATGAGGTACAGTTGTTACGATATTGGTAATCATTAAATCTTTAACTTTGATATTCATATCTATTTATTTTGAGTTAACGGATATTAACTTGAATATTAAAGCACTAAATTCGTAGATTTAACTGGTCTCGTATATGAGTAAAGTCAGTTATTTGAATGATGTAAATTACATCATTTTTACTTTATCCATCAAGAAGTTATTTATTTTTTCATAAGCTTTATTTTATCCGAAAGACCAAACTATTTCCATATCTTGAAGCAGCATCACCAGGACAACGTTGTTTGACATTTTCAAATAAATAAATATCACCTGTTGTTGCCTTATCTTTCAATATTTTTGTTGCTTCTTCATAGCGACCACCGTTATTTTCGATTGTTTCCATTATTCCATCTTTAGTGATTCTTGTTAAGGAAAACGAAGCTATTTTGCATCTTGCCTCAAAGTCAAAATCTTCTAACCAAGCAGCAAGACCTTTTTGAGTCTTAAACTCGGTTGTACTTATTTCACCACTATCTTTGTATCCTAATTTTGCCACAGGATCAGGAATACGTTTCACTCGGATTTGATATTGCTGTTCATAATCTCCAGCAATAACGTAAATTACACCTTGACCTGGTTTCGATGCCCGAAGCGTATAAAAGCCACCTTCTTTTTCGATAACTTCAATATTGTCACTCGTTTCTATTTCGATATGCTGATTAGGAACATTTGTTACAAAAATCCTGCATGGATTATCTACACCAATATATATAACATTCATCTTGTCCAAATATAGAGATGCTTCTATACATTCGACATCATAGAAATCAAACGCCTCTTCCTTTGTCGGTGCTTCATTGAACACTAAAGAATCGTCTTTATAACCATAGATTTCTGCTGAATCTATTTCTGCCATTATATCATCTAATCCTTCAACGCTATCTTTGACCGAATCAATGCTTTTTTTTACACCTATAAACATTTGAGGCATAAATACACAACTTGAAAAGAAAATGAGTATACAAATTAAAACCGTTATTTTTGGTAATTTCATTATCTATGATTTGATACGATTTGAATTAGAGCTTATCTAACATTTAAAAATGTAAAGTTAGTAAAATAACGAAGGTTGAATACTTCAAAAACATTCGAGCTTCAAAAATGGCAAAAAAATAGCGGTCAGCAACTTAAAGTTATTGACCGCTAAAGTGTATCTTATGAATACACTCTCACTAATTGTTCGCAATACGAATATAAAGACAATCGTTATGCCAATTCTTTTTTTTCGATAAAGGATTAATAAATAATGATATATCAACTTTTTTTAACGAATTGACTTATAACTTAGTAAAACTGGCGTTTCCATACGTTTTTGAGTCTTTCGTCTATAATTTGATAAATTTAACTTATTTCTATTTCTCTAACCTTACAGAGTCAGTACCATAGTTGCGAGTTGCGGATTTGACGAATTGACCACCGAGATCTCGGGGCAGACACCAGATTGATATTTTTTAAAAAATTATTAAACAAAATTCCAATTAAACCTGTCGTAAGTTCGTCAAACTCACAACTCGTATAAAGACAAGATTTGGCGGAGGAGCTATTTTTTAATAAAAAAGCCCTTTCAACAATAGTTGAAAGAGCCTTTAATAATTTATTGATTTAAGTTAAATCTTAATTTTTAACTTCTTCATATTCCACATCTGTAACATCTTCGTCACTTCCACCATCATTATTTCCACCTTGATTAGCATTATTTTGAGCAAAATCCTGTGGATTTCCACCCTGACCACCTTGACCATCTTGATAGATGTGTTGACTTGCAGCTGTCCAAGCATCATTTACTTTTGTACTTGCTGCTTCGATAGCATTTAAATCTTGAGTTTTGTGTGCTTCTTTCAATTCTGCGATAGCATCTTCGATAGATTTTTTCACATCTTCTGGCATTTTCTCACCAAACTCTTTTACTTGCTTCTCGCTTTGGAAAATCAACTGATCCGCTGCATTCAACTTATCAATTTTCTCACGTTCTGCTTGATCTGCTGCTTCGTTTGCTTTAGCTTCATCCTTCATACGTTGGATTTCTGCATCTGACAAACCAGTTGATGCTTCGATACGAATATCTTGCTTCTTACCACTTTTCTTTTCTACTGCCGATACATTCAAAATACCGTTAGCATCAATATCAAATGTAACTTCGACTTGAGGAGTACCACGAGGTGCTGGCGGAATTCCGTCTAAGATAAAGCGACCAATTGAACGATTATCACGAGCCATCGGACGTTCACCTTGCAAAATATGAATCTCTACTTGCGGCTGATTATCTGCTGCTGTTGAGTAAGTTTTAGTTTTCTTAGAAGGAATAGTTGTATTAGATTCGATAACAACATCGTAAATTCCACCCATTACTTCGATTCCCATTGATAAAGGTGTAACATCTAATAATAAGATACCTTGATCTTTCAAATCACCACTCAAAACACCACCTTGAACGGCTGCACCTAAAGCAACTACTTCATCAGGGTTTACACTTCTATTTGGTTTTTTACCAAAGAATTTTTCAACTGCTTCTTGAATTTTAGGAATACGAGTCGAACCACCAACTAAGATTACTTCGTCGATTTCGCTTGTTGACAAACCTGCATCATTCAATGCTGCACGACAAGGTTCTAAAGTACGTTGTACCAAATTATCCGCTAAACGCTCAAATTCTGCACGAGTGATTTTAGTAACCAAGTGTTTAGGTACACCACCAACTGCTGTAATATATGGTAAGTTGATTTCTGAAGTCATTCCGGATGACAACTCAATCTTTGCTTTTTCTGCTGCTTCTTTCAAACGTTGTAAAGCCATAGGATCTTTACGTAAATCCATGCTTTCTTGACGTTGGAAAGTTTCTGCTAAGTGATTGATTAATACACGATCAAAGTCATCACCACCTAAGTGTGTATCACCGTTTGTTGATTTTACTTCAAAAATACCATCACCTAATTCCAAAATTGAAATATCGAAAGTACCACCACCAAGATCATATACAGCGATAGTCATATCTCTATCACGCTTATCTAAACCGTAAGCTAATGCTGCTGCTGTCGGTTCATTGATAATACGTTTTACTTTCAAACCTGCGATTTCGCCAGCTTCTTTTGTCGCTTGACGCTGAGAATCATTAAAGTATGCAGGAACAGTTACGACTGCTTCGGTCACTTCTTCTCCCAAAAAGTCTTCTGCTGTTTTCTTCATTTTTTGAAGTACCATTGCAGAAATCTCTTGAGGTGTGTATTGACGGTCTTCGATATTTACACGAACCGTATCATTAGCTCCTTTTTCTACTTTATAAGAAGTTAAATCTAATTCGTTACGAACTTCGGTGTAACGCTGTCCCATAAAGCGTTTGATTGAAGAAATCGTACGAGTCGGGTTAGTGATTGCCTGACGTTTTGCAGGATCACCGATTTTGCGTTCGCCTTCGTCCAAAAATGCTACGATTGAAGGAGTTGTGCGGCGACCTTCCTCATTTGGAATTACAACCGGTTCGTTACCTTCCATTACAGCTACTACCGAGTTTGTTGTACCTAAGTCAATACCAATAATTTTACCCATAATCTTATTATGTTTTTTCGATTTATTTTTAATAATTTATTTTGAGTCTGATGTTATACTATTGAATACATTTTATTCATTCTTTGTACAAACATGAACAACATAAATCAATTGATATGCCAGTAGATTTTTTTTATAAAAATGGTCATTTTTAGGTTTCAAAATGACAGGTTAGACATAATTAACTGCATTTTTTTCAGATTTAAGATGGCTAAATTCAGAGAGTCTGACAAAAAGACAGAACGGAATATAATTAGGATTAGGAAAATATCTATGTAATCAGAGGTGTAGGGTATAAATTCAAATAACACTCGAATTAGCCTTATTTTCGTTTTAAATCATGATTTAGTCGAAAATGATGGACTACTTGAGTCTCAACTCGTATCACGAAACTCGTGACCCGCAATTTGAATTATGTATAAAATAATTGAGAGATTGAGTAATCTCTCAATTATCATAAAAACTAAGAGTTGCTAAAATCTGGAAAAAAGTATTGTTTTACTTACAATACAGAATTTCAGCAATTCCCCATATGGAAAAAAAAGCTTAAAATAGCGTAATGAAACGGAAATATCAATCAGCACGTTCGAAAATCTCAATGGATAATGAGATAGAAAAGTTACAAAAACTATTCGAATCAATAAAGGATAAAAG
>JBGCFH010000426.1:0-16593 GCA_045106825.1 Saprospiraceae bacterium
TTGAACTTTTCTTCAAGAAAGGTCGGATGTAGTCACCTGATGACTTAAAGTCATCAGGTGACTTGCTAAAAACTTAGTTCTTTTCCTTAAGTTGACGACATTCGATTTAAAATTGCCTGTCGAATGTTCTTATTTAAGCAAAAAAGTCATTAAAAGCATCAATTCTTTATAAAACGCATTATAAAATTTTTTAAACCGAGAATGGCTGAAAAAATGTGCTTTTCGATGAAAATTGTAAAAAACGAAATGGCAATTATGAATTTCATGCCTTGTGTTCAAGGTCTTTAGTTGAAGGAAAATGGTCAATCAATCAAGATACAGTTCATTTACATGGAGATTATCATGCTTCTGTTCCTCATTATTATGTTTTGAAAAATAATAGATTACACGGAACGTCTAAGTTAGGTTCTGAAAGAGAGTTTATGAGGATTTTAGGAAAAGTAGAATGAGTTGTAACATTCAACAGGTGACCAAAAAAGTCACCTGTTGAATAAAAAAATCAGCGTTTTTCTGCGTAAATCTGCGTGAGAATTTACAACAACTCCACCAACGTCACACCATTTCCACCAGCTTCATCTCGTTCATGTCGAATCGAGTTTACTTCCTTATATTCTCGCAATTTACTTTTTACGGCTTTTCGCAATGAACCATTACCTTTTCCATGTATAATTCGGAGATTATTCACATTGGCAATAATGGCTTCATCAACGAAATCTTGAACCATATCAACTGCTTCTTGATAACGCATTCCTCGAATATCGATTTTAGAATTGAATGTCGCACCTGTTGATAAAATATCAGTTTTGACTTTCTTTTCTTGTTGAATTTCCAATGGTTCAGCAGCGTGTTGTAAGTCACGAAGTTTCACGGTGACTTTGAGTAAACCCATTGATATGACAACGTTTTTCTTATTAATCGCTTCGACTTGAGCCGTCGAACCGCCAGTTTTTAGCTTTACAAAATCGCCAACTTCGATTGCACCTTTCTTAACCGATTTTGGTTGCGGAATGTAGGGTTTCTCTGGTTTGTAATAGATTTCTTCCACCAATTCAGTGACGGTTTCAGAGATTTCTTCTCGTTTTTCTCGATTATCTTTAACCAGTTCTTTGGCTTGATTTAAAGCTTTTTCTAAGTTCTGTTTTTCTCTGATTTCCTTGACCAAACGCTCTAAATCCTTAGAAGATTGAGCTGTTTCTTGTAATGCTTTTTGTCGTGCTTCGAGCTTGATTCTTTTACGACTAAACTCTACATCTCGCTGCAATTCTTCGTATGCTTTAACTAAGCGATTGAGTTGTTCTTGCTTCTTTTTCAGTGTGTTGAGTTCTTCCTCAACTTCCTTTTTTTCTCGTTGTAAATCGACTAACAAATCCTCGACAGCTTGTGTGTTTTTACCAGTTTTGTGTCGTGCATATTTCAAAACTCGTTTTGGTAAACCACTTTTCTCAGCGATTTCAAACGCATAAGAGCTTCCTGGTCGCCCAACTTTCATTTCGTAAGTCGGTGACAAAGTTTCTCGATTGAAACGCATCGAACCGTTGATAATGCCTTTGGTTTTGAAGGCATAGACTTTGAGATTAGAATAATGCGTTGTGATAACACCAAAAACTTTGCGTTTCTGCAAATCTTGTAGAATTGCTTCGGCAATTGCTCCACCCATTTTTGGATCCGTTCCAGAACCAAACTCATCAATCAAAACTAAGGTTTTGTCATTCGCATTTTCAACAAACATTTTGGCATTGCGTAAGCGAGAAGAATACGTACTCAAATCATCTTCAATAGATTGTTGGTCACCAATATCTGCAAAAAAGTTTTCAAAAATTCCAACTTCCGAAGTCACTTCCGCAGGAACTAACATACCAGCTTGAACCATTAATTGTAGCAAACCGACTGATTTCATGGAGATAGATTTTCCACCAGCATTTGGACCCGAAAGTACCAAAATGCGATTATCCCGATGGAAAGTCAAACTAAACGGAATTGTTTTTTGTCCCGTTTTTTTATTTTTTAATAGTAACAACGGATGGAAAGCAGTTTGCCAATTGATATTTGGTTTGTCAACGATTTGTGGCATTGCCGCTTTCATTTGTCGAGCTAAAACGGCTTTGGATTGTATCACATCGTAGCGAATTAACACTTCTTGATACGTTCGCATGACGAAAGTATAAGGTCGCAAAATATCAGATAAAGCACGAAGAATGCGATAAATCTCTCGATTTTCTTCGCTTTCTAAATTGAAAAGTTCATTATTGATTTCAATTATTGCTTCTGGTTCGATGAAAACCGTTTTTCCAGTCGCAGATTCATCGTGGATAATTCCCTTGATTTTGCGTTTATTTTCGGCAGGAACAGACAAGACTCGACGACCATTTCTATACGCTTCTAAGTTATCCGTCAGCCAACCTTTTGATTGATAAAGCGTAATAATCGCACGGAATTTTTTATCCGACTCCTTTCGTTTACCAATCATTCGTTTGCGAATCCGTTGCAACTCTGGCGAAGCATCAGCACGAATTTCGCCTTCTTCGTCAATTACTCGCACGATTTCCTGCTGCAATTCTTTATCAAATCGAACATTTTTTATAATATTATGTAAGGTCGGATAATTTTCTCGGTAAGTTGTTTTTCCAAAAAACTTAAAAATATCGGCTATTTGTAGCAATACAATATTAATTCGTTGCAATCCTTCAATCGCCAAAACGAACCCTGGAATATCCAACATTTTCATGTCTTCGGAGAAATCTTCATAATTCCGCAACGGAAATTGATGTCGTTCGTCAATCGAAATCCGATATTCGTTGACTTCTTTTAAGGCTGTTTTTATCGTATTTACTTCCGTAAAAATCGCTTGATTCTTCACGGCTTCTTGTCCTAACTCACCCAAACAATTCTCTATCAACAATTCTAAAACCTTGTCAAACTCTAATTTCTGAAATAAATCGTTTGGATATAACTGTACTTTGCTCATTCTTAGTGATTAGTAATTTAGTTTATCCCGAAACCTCGGTGATGATTAGTCATCTAATCTCAAGTAATTCATTTAATATTTGTAATCTTGTATTTAATCTCCACAAAAGTACAAAATGCTTTTGTCGTGTATCTAACCTTGATGGATTAAAATTAGTTTAGTTTGTTTTGAAAAAATTGAAAATTAGGTTTTGTACGTCAAAAATTGGAAGTTTTGCATCTGATGAGTTGAATTGATTATTTACGTATCATTAATCTTAAAAATACCAAAATTATGAAATTCTACAACTTACCACTTATCACTTCCTTTCTCATTTTATTAATAATAGCTTGTAAAAATGAAACGATTACAACAGAAAATCAGCGTAATCAAATCACAGGAAATACGGCAGAACAATTTGCAGAAACTATTACTGAAACGAAAACCCAAAAACCAGAAAAAACTGAAAATCTAAACTCAACAAACGAAACGCAGACAAAATCACCATCTATTATTTCTAAAAAAATAATAAAAAAAATACCTCAAAAAGAAACGAAAAAAACGACTGCTTTTGAGTTTCCTCAATTTGGTGGTGGAATCGGAAGTGGAAAACCAAAGTCGGTTTATGAAATGGCTTTTCGTTCACAAAAGACGCAAGAATTTAAAGTTTCTCATAAGGAAGTCAAAACGATTTATGGCGAACAAGGGACTTCGATTACGATTTATCCAAATGCGTTTGTTTATGAAAATAGTGGGAAAGCAGTCGATAAATCAATTACCATAAAACTGCAAGAATATTACAAATTATCGGATATTTTGAAAGCAAAATTGACGACTCAAACGACGAAAGGTGAACTATTAGAAACGGCAGGAATGATTCATATTGAGGCTTTCGCCAATGGTCAGAAGTTGCAATTAAAAGATGGAAAAGCTATTGATATTGGCTTTCCTTATGAACAATTTAAAGATGGAATGGAACTGTTTGAAGGTGTAAAAAATGAAGATAAATCGGTGCTTTGGGAAGCGATGAATATTGAGCCAGAAGAAAGTGATGAGATTTTTCAGGTTGTGGAGCGAATGCCGCTTTTTCAAGGTTGTGATGATCCAAATAAATCTTTTGAGGAACAACGACAATGTTCAGATGAACAACTAATGAATTTCGTTTATCAACAGATTCGTTATCCAACAATAGCTCGTGAAAATGGTATTCAAGGAAAGGTTATTATTCAATTTATAATTGAAAAAGATGGTTCTATTTCCAATGTTCAAATCGCTCGAAATCCTGGTGCTGGAATGGGAGAAGAAGTCACAAGAGTTGTGGGCTTATTGCCGAATTTTGTTCCTGGTTATCAGTCTGGAAAACCTGTTCGAGTAGCGTTTAATTTGCCAATTCGCTTTCGTTTAGAAGGTGCAGGTTTTGGAAGTGATACTACTTATGCGTTTAATAATCCATTAGATTCTGCGACATTAAATCAAAAATTTCAAAATACAGCAACTGTAAATACGGCAACAAAAGGAGAAATTCAACGATATGTTTTTAGTTCTACGACTTTAGATTGGATAAATTGTGATAGATTTAAAAGAATGAAGGGATCAGAGAAAACTCGATTATTGGCGAGTAAATCATTTAAGAAAGAAGGTGATGTCATGTTGATTTTTCATTCGATTAAATCAGTTATTAATAATTATTCAAATGCTTCTGGAAAGGTTACTTTTCAGGCGATTCCAAAAGGTGAAAAAGTAACATTATTTGCATTAGATTTTAAAATGGGAAAATTTTATGTCGCAAAACAAGAAGCAACTATAACACCTAATTTGAATGTTGATTTGGATTTTGAGGAAGTTACTTTGGCGAAGTTAGATGAATTGATGATGGAATTTGATGTGTTGTTTTAAGTGAAATGTTTGGGTTTAAAATTGTGGAAAGTTCAGTATTCTACGTTTAGACGGATTAAAATCCGCCTCTTTAGATGCTGCATTATTAAGGAGGATTTTGCAAAGTTTCAATTTATATATAGAAATCTATTTTTTTGAATCTTTTGAAACTTCTTGAATAAAATAGTATCTAAAGAATCGGTTTTTAAACCGATTAAACGTAGAATGTAAAACTTCCATGGGAAATAAAACTATTCCAAACGCACCTCTTTCAATGTCAATAAATTACTCGCATTTGTCCGTAAACCTTTCACATTTGCAGCAGCAAAACGAGCGGTTTCATCATAAAATAAGAAAATAACTGGCGATTCTTCAATGATAATTCTATCCATTTGATGATACAAATCGAATCGTTTTTCATCGTCATTTTCCAATAAAGCAGCTTCGTACAATCGGTCAAATTCGGCATTTTTAAATCTTGTATAATTCGGTGGAGCAGCGTTTTTACTGTAAAATAGTGACATATAATTTTCCGCATCTGGATAATCCATAATCCATGAAGCACGGAAAAAAGTCGCTTGTCCTTTTTTCATCATTTCTCGCAAAGTCGCTGATTCCAATAGTTCTATTTTGACTTTGATACCCAAATCTTCCCATTGTCGAGTGATGAAAGTACACAAATCTAAGTAATCGTTGTTTGTGTAGAGTTTTATTTCAGGCAAACCTTTTCCATTTGGAAATCCGGCTTCCGCTAATAATTGTCGAGCTTTTGCAGGATTGTAGTCGTAACCTTTCACTTTGTTGGCATTGTAGGACGGCAAACCGATTGGCGTTGCGCCCGAAATTGCTGGTTGTCCAACGGAATTTCGGAGTTCACGCAGCATTTTTGTTCTATCAAAACCATAATTTAACGCTTGACGAATTTTCTTTTCTTTCAACGGATTATCATCTTCAAAAACTTGATTGATTCCTAAATATTCAAAGTTCAAAAATGGCGTTTTGAAAAACTGCATTTCGTCTGCATTTTCAGGTCGAAGTGTTCCATTTTTTTTCAATAAATCGTCCACATACGACGATTCCAAACCACTTAAAAAATCCAGTTTTCCAATTCTAAAATTCAAATAAGCGGTATTTCTATCGTTCACAAAATTGACTCGAATACCATCTAAATAAGGCAATCGATATCCATCGTTACCAAACTCAAAGTAATTCGGATTTTTTGTCAAAATCAGGGCTTGATTTTCTATCCATCTTCGGAATTGAAACGCACCAGTTCCGACAGGATTTGCCCGAAAGTCTTTACCATAAAAAAGTACGGCTTCCTTCGGTACAATCGAAAAGTATTGCATTCCACAGATTCCTAACATGGGTCGAAAAGGTTGTAACAATTTCAGAACAAAAGTCGAATCATTCGGAGCAGCAAATGGTTGAATCGTATCAATTTTTCCACGCAACAACCAAGTTCCTGTAGAACCGACTTCATCATCAATGATTCGATTGAAGCTATATTTTACATCTTTAGCCGTTACTTTTCGCCCTTTTTTATTTTCAAAACATTCATTATCATGGAAATATACATCATTGCGTAAAGCAAAAGTATAAGTCAAACCATCATCAGAAGTTGTCCAATTTTTGGCAACACAAGGTTGAACTGCCAAATTATCATCTAACTGAACCAAAGTGCTAAACACTTGATTTACAGCCCAAATGTTGCTTTGATTTCGAGCAAAAGCTGGATCTAAAGAAGTAATATTATTGACTTCATTGTAATGAAAAATTGATAAGTCGGAAGTGTCCGTTTGGTTATTGTTACAACCTATTATTAAAATTATAAAAAAGGCAAAAACAGTATATTTCATTTATTCTTGGTTTTCGATTTCAATATTAGAAACGAATATAAACAAAATGGATTATTTGAATGATGAAAACGACAATCTATTGTAAAAAGGAAAGCCACAGTTGCATTTTGTGCAAATTGCGGCTTCAATGTTTAACCTCAAAACATTATTTTAGTCGGTAACCATAATATCACTTTTTACTTTTAATTCTCCTTCGTGTTCTACAGCGATGTGATAAAAACCAATGCCTAATTCGTTCAAGTCTAAGAAGATTAAATTTTTTCCCATTTGAATATTTTGACGAATAATTTTTACAGGTTTTCCTGCTGTATTAACAACATAAATGATAACCTTTCCTTCAATATTACTTGGAATATATAAAGTTGAAACACCACTTGTTGGGTTTGGAAAAGCCTGAACAATCAAACCAGATGTTGAAGTAATCTCAATACTAACTGTTTTATGAATTTCAAATTTTCCATCAAAATCAAATTGCTTTAAGCGGTAATAATTAATACCAGCTTCTACCGTTTCATCAGTCCAATCATAATCTATTCTTTCAACAGACTGCCCATGACCTTCTACAAAATCAATTGTTTCCCAAGTTTTGCCATCACGACTACGTTGTATTTCAAATTTCTCATTATTCTCTTCAGAAAGCGTTGTCCAACGTAATAGAACCGTATTATTTTGTTGAACAAATGCTTTAAAGTTAGCTAACTCTACAGGTAACACATCAGGAACACAAGTTCCAATATCACAATATCCAATATCTCCACATACTCCATAACCTGTACAATCACCAACATCGCCACAAGTACCTATATCACATGTTCCTGTTTGGTCACAAGAAACTGTTGGACAAGATCCTTCACAAGCAACATTTACACAAGCAACACCTGGATTGCAATCAATAGAAGTAACACAACCTGTATTTGTACCATCACATACTTTTGAGCAGTTAATATCTGATGTACAAGAATTACCCATATCTGGTCCTGCAGCACATTCACCAGGGCAATCAAGGTTAGAATTACAGTTTTGACCATCATTTGGTCCACCATCACAAACTTTTCCACAATCAGAATCTTGAGTACAACCTGCGTTTGGTGTTTGTCCTCCGACACAACCATGACAAGCAGCATCATGACCACATTGTAATCCATTATTTACTTGACCTCCTACACATTCGTTAGTACAATCATTATCATCCTCACAAAAATTACCGATATCAGGGCCATTTGAGCAAGCATCATCACAATCTCCATCATCTTCACATGCGTTCCCTGCTGTAGAACCACCAAAACAATTTCCTCTGCAACCGCCTGGAGGACATTCGTTTCCATCATCGGGACCATTTATACAAGCATCAGGACAATTTGATGTACTATTACAGTGATTACCTGTATTAGAACCTCCAATACATTCGTTTGCACAACCTGCATCTCCATTATCTGTATCACAAGTGTTTCCGTCGTCAGATCCACCACTACACGTTCCTGGTGCTTCTTGTGCTTTTCTTAATGATTTTTGTTTTTCAGCATACGAACCATGATACTGTTTACCATTAATAAATAAAGAAGGCGAACCATATATTTTTTTAATATTTCCAAACGTTACATTGCGTGTAAATACATCTATTTCGGTTTGAGATTGTACTAATGTATTGACTTTATTAATATCTAATCCAACCGTTTTTCCTGCATTTGTCCAATCATCTTTACGATAATCTTTTGCTCGTTCTATTAAATAATCGTAGAACTTATCGGAGTAATGACGAGCGATAACTAACTGTCGGCGATTTTCCATTACTTCTGGTTCACCATGTAACGCTTGAAATTCATTGTTGCCTTTTACATTAGCAATAAAGAAGATATTGAATTCGACTTTGTTGCCCATTTCTTTTAAGATTGGTACTAAAGCTTCCTCTGCCTTTACACCATAAGGACACTGACTCATGACGTACAAATCAATCTTTACATTTTCTTTTTGATTTAAATTATAGATAATGGCATCTTTTAAATAAGAGTCAGGTGCGACTATTGGTTTGTCATTATTAGCAAAAGCTGTCATTGTTAGCATGATTAATGCTAAAAAAAACGAAAATATTAAGGTAAATTTTTTCATGTTTCGATGGTTTTTTTGTTGGTTTAAAATTTTGTTATTTTATGACTTTAAAGAATATTAATTCGTAAATAATTAATTATACAGTAAAAATATTTTTTATACATAAAATAAATGTTCTTATCTGATATTTGGGAAGGCATGAGGAAAAAAGGGATTAGAAATTTTACTCACCGAATTATTAATTCATGAATACATCTTTTACCTTTACAAAATTCTATATTTAGATTAAACAAGCATTTTATTTTTAATAAGAGGAATAAAATGATTATGAGTAAGTTGATAATTATATTTTTTGTCATATTACTCAATTATCATTTTTCATCTTACACAGAAACCAAAGCTTACTATGAAAAACGTTTTAATCATTGGTGCAGGACGTTCATCTACAGCATTAATCAATTATCTATTAAATGAAGCCAGTAAATATGGTTGGTTTATTACCGTTGCCGATGCTGATCCTGATGTTGCTGCTGCAAAAATCAATGGACATCCGAATGGTCGAGGAACTTGGCTTGATGTGCTGAAACCGAATGACCGAAAAGATTTGATGATGCGACAAGATGTTGTTGTATCCTTACTTCCTGCTCATTTACACTATCGAATTGCAAAAGATTGTATTAAATATAAAAAGCATTTAGTTACAGCTTCTTATGTTTCTCGTGACTTGTATCGCTTGAACCCTGAAGTCTTAGATGCTTCACTAATTTTTATGGGCGAAATGGGTCTCGACCCAGGGATTGACCATATGTCGGCTAAGAAAATGATTGATGAGATTCGTGCACAAGGCGGAAAAATCACTTCTTTTCGTTCGTATGCAGGTGGTTTAGTCGCTCCAGAAAGTGACGATAATCCGTGGCGTTACAAGATTTCGTGGAATCCTCGAAATGTTGTATTAGCAGGTCAAGGTACATCACAATATTTAGTAAAAGGTAAATACAAATATATTCCGTATAACCGTTTGTTTAAGCAATATCGTTTGCTTAATGTACCAGGTGTAGGTGAATTTGAATCGTATGCAAATCGTGATTCTCTCCTTTATCGTGGAATTTATGGTATTGATGATATTCCGACAATTAAACGATCAACTTTGCGTCATCCAGGGTTTTGTGACGCTTGGAATGCTTTGGTACAATTAGGTTTGACCAGTGATCAATATCCGATTTTAGAATCAAAAAATATGACTTATCGAGAATTGGTCGATGCATTTTTGTTGGATAATCCTTATGTGACAGGTACAATTAAAGAACGTTTGGCGACTTTCTTAGGAATTGGTGCAAGTTCTGAAATCATTCGAAAATTGGAATGGTTAGGACTTTTTGATCGTAAAAAAATTGGTTTAGATAATGTAACACCCGCTAAGATTCTGGAACACTTACTGGTCGATAGATTGAAGTTAGGTAAAAATGATAAAGATATGATTGTAATGCATCATGTCTTTAAATATAAATTGAATCGTAAGAAATACAAATTACAATCATCAATGGTCTTAAAAGGTGATGATTCCGTTCAGACAGCAATGTCTAAATTAGTAGGTTTACCAATTGGGATTTTTGTAAAGTTGATTTTACAAGATAAAATTCAAGAAACTGGTGTTCAGATTCCTGTAAAACCGTCTATTTATAATCCTGTATTAGATGAATTGAAAGATTATGGTGTAAAATTTAATGATATTCTGGAAGAAATTTAGGTTTAAAAAATACAATACGAATATAAAAAAGCTCGAATTTATTGAAAATTTGGGCTTTTTATTTTTAACGTATCAATTTATTGAGCTTTTTATGATTTATAATTTTATTTTATTGTTAAATATTTGCTTATAAGTTGTATATATATAATCGTTAATTTTAATTTGTTTGTGAGTAGCTAAAACGAAAAAGTTAAATCTGAAAATCATTCTATGAAAAACGAAAAAAATTTGTGGAAAATCCATGAAATCTATTATTTTGGCAAAATATTTAGTGTGTTAAATCAAACTATGAAACTATTTTAAATTCTTGAAATCTTTATATTCAAAATTATATCATTTAATTCTTGAGAATTAGTAGAGATTTTTTCTAAAAACAAAAAAATATGAGAAATACCGTTCTTGGATTTTTAACATTATTAGTATTATTTGTTGCTTCCTGTGTCGTTGATCCTGGTATTGACCCTTGTGCGGAAAACAACAACGGTGATTTAACTGTTGTTAATGCAACAAGTGGCGTTGATGGTGTCCCGATGGATATTTATATCAATGGAATCTTTACAGGTGCTACAATTTCTCCTGGTGGAGAACATTATGAAGGCGAATTAGAAATTGGAGCTTATGAAATAGAAGGTCGTGAATCAAATGGGAATACAACTTTCATTAAAAGAGTGAATTTATTACAATGTGACGATTTATTCGTTCAGCTTGGAATTTAAATAACATCATAAGGAATCAAAAGGTCGGATGCTTCTGAAAGCGTCCGACCTTTTTTATTTAAATGTGTCGTCCTATTTTAGTTTCTAAGTTCTAAAGCCTTGTCCCGAGGACTCGGGAGCAAAACTTGTGAGTTCAAACTTGTAACTATGGTAGTGGCTTCGCCACGTTAGGATTAGACAATAATATAACCTTGGTGTTGTATAAAGCAAAGTAGAATTTCTAAAATTATTAGGTAATTGGGTAATGATTCCGTATGATGTAAATGATTTTACTCAAAAAAGTAATTATGAAAAATGTTGTTCTTGGATTTTTGATGTTATTAATGTTATTTATTACATCATGTGTTACTGATTCTGATTTTGCTGATTTTTGTTTAGAAAATAACACAGGTAGTTTAACTATTATTAATGCGACAAGTGGTACAGATGGTATTCCTATGGAGGTTTACATTAATGGTATTTTTACAGGTGTTACGATTGAAGCTGGAGAGGAATATTACGAAAATGAACTGTCAGTAGGAACTTATGAGATAGAAGGTTTTTATCAAAATGGCATGATAGTAACTTATACCAAAGTCGTTTACTTATCACAATGTGATGATTTGACTGTCGAACTTGAAAGACATCCAAATTCAATAACTCCCTGTTTTGTGAATAATACAGGTAATATGACTATTAAGAATGTAACAGCAGGTAGTGATAGCATTTCCATGAATATTTATATCAATGGAGTCTTTACAGGTGCTACAATTGCGTCAAGTGAAGAATATTACGAAGGTGAATTACTTGTAGCAAATTACGAAATTGAAGGTCGTGATCCAAATGGAAATATTACTTATATCAAAGTAGTGAATTTATTGCAATGTGATGATTTATTGGTAGAACTTGGAAATTAATAATTATCAATAATAGAAAATAACAACGAGAAAATTCGATTAATCGAGTTTTCTCGTTTTATATTTTAGACCTTAATAATAATTTTTTAACCGATTTATGGCTTTACGATAATACGTAATCGTCATTAATAATGGAACTGGTTGCAAAAAAGGAGTTAACCAGCAAGTCAGTAAAAAGCCTAATAAAAAAGCATTTCGTTGATTAGATGCTTTTGGTTGGTAAGTTGTATATTTTAGTGTGACACTTGTCAATTGTATCACCGAACTTATCGCTAATACGGCTAATAATAAATACCAATATTGATAATGAAAAATTAGAAAAGCAATAGATAATGGAATTGTAAATAATAGAAATAAACCGATTGCTCTGATTACTTTTAGTCGCATTAAGTTTTTTGGTGAATTAGCATATAAATATAAAAAATTTCGAGTCTCGCCTTCTTCCAAATAGAAAGTCGTCGTAATAATTGCTAATAATAACAATACAACAAGAACAGAAGCGGTCATATAACTCAAAATTAGACCTAATATATATAATGGAATGATGTAACCAATATTTTTACGAATTCCCACTATCCATTCAAAATCCTTTGTCATAAACATCGGAAAACGTAGCCAAGCTTTTGCATTTTGATAGATAAATGTCCAATTGATAAAAGGTAAAATAAGGATTATTCCGAATGTTGCGATGATTTGCTGCCAAGCATTTTCATAAATGAACCAAGCGATTATTGGTAAACTAATTAAAATATACTCAACGACGTAAATCGTAAATCGTTGGTTAGCCGTTTTTTTTAGAAAATGTTTGTCTTTTCGATTGAAATGTGTACTCACTAATATAAAAATAAATAGAGCAAAAGCAGACCACATTCCTTGTTTGAGCAAGCGTTCCATCACGCCTAAAATGATAATGGCTACGAATGGTAATACTAAAATCATTCGGATAAGTCCGACTTCGCTGATAGCTCGATAAAATTGTTTGAAGCGTAGTGAAATTATAAATTTGGTCATATTCGTTTAGCTAATTTTAGTTGAATTTGGTTTGATTTTCAAATCTACTATTTTGATTTTCAAATCTGTTACATTTTGTCGTTAGCTTAACTAATTTTTACTATTTTTAACGCAAATTATAACAATTTATAGCTTTAACTAAGTTTTTAGTTGAAAATATCAAATGTAGTTTATACATTTGTTGTATTATATTAATATTTGAAATTTTATGCTAATTAGATTTTGAAATTTGATTGTGATGATTTAATTTTCAACTAATTACAAATTAATATTTTTTAATTACATAAAGACAAGTGATACAATATCATTTGTTTGTTATTAAGATAAAAAATTATGACTTTTTCATCCCTTCTTATTGGTGTAGCAATAATAGCAGCAATAATTACAGGCGTAATGGTAGCGACAAAGCAAGATATGCCGAATCGCTTATTATCATATTTTCAGAATTTTTGTGGAACTTTATTTGTCATTTCGGGACTTGTCAAAGTTGTTGATCCATTAGGTACTGCTTATAAAATGGAACAATATTTTGCGCAGTTTGAGTCTACGTTTTCAGAAACGTGGTTGAGTTTTATTTCAGGTGTTTTTCCTGTATTGTCAAGCGTTTCGATTCCATTTTCTGTTATTGTGATTGTATTCGAAATCGTATTAGGAATCATGTTAATTATCGGTGATAGACACAAATTAACAGCTTGGTTATTTTTCCTTTTGGTATTATTCTTTACATTCCTTACAGGATTTACATTCTTAACAGGTTATGTTCCACAGAGTGAAAATTTCTTTGATTTCTCAGCTTGGGGAGCATTTTCAGAATCAAATATGCGAGTGACAGATTGTGGCTGTTTTGGTGATTTCTTGAAATTAAAACCTAAAATTTCGTTTTTCAAAGATATTTTCTTATTAATTCCTGCTACCTGGTTCTTATTGAGAAGTAAACATATGCACGAAGTATTTGCACCAAAAGTCAGAAATTATGCAGTTATTGGTTCAACCGTTTTATTGACATTATTTGGTTTATATAACTTTGTTTATGATTTACCAATTGTAGATTTTCGCCCATTTCATAATGGTGTAGATGTAAGAGGTGAGAAACAGCGTCAAGCCGAAATGGTCGCAAATGCACCGATTTTCTTTATCTATCGCAATCCGAGTGATACGACAGAAATGAAGCAATTTTCAGACACAGAATTAGATCAAATTCCAGAAGGTTGGGAATATTATGACAGAATTCAAGACGAAATCGAAGGCACAAATAAAATTTCAGATTTTGTAGGAATTATGGGTAAGTCAGTTACTGAAACAACTTACTTGATGTATGATACTGGCGATGGCGAACCATACTTAGAGTTAGCACCAGAAGATACTATTGATGGTGGAATTGAAGAAGGTTGGACTTTTGTGAAAGCTAACGTGACGGAACAAGTTACTGAAGGTGAAGTCACGGAAACGATTTTGAATAATGAAAATCCAAACTTTATGATTGTTTGCCATGATTTACATAAAACAAATAAAGAAGCATTTGTAACAAAAGTAGCCGGTTTGGCAAAGGAAGCAGAGGCGAAAGGTGTTGAAATCTATGCTGTTGTAGCGAAAGCAGGCGAAGAAGAAATCAAAGAATTTCAATCCGCAACTGGTGTTTCGTTTCCGTTCTATACGGCTGATGATGTGTTGTTGAAAACAATCGTTCGCTCGAATCCTGGTATTGTACTTTGGAAAGATGGAGTTTTAGTTCAAAAATGGCATCATCGTCATTTACCAAGTTTAGAAACAATCGAAACGGAATTTTTGAAGTAAAATAAACGAACAAATTGTATGGAATATTTGGATAGCTTTACGGATTTAGATTCGTAAAGCTATTTTTCTAACGGATAAAACGATACTTGAAATCATTGGTTATGATTAATAGAGTAGGAGCGAACTTTTTCGTTTTTGAAAAAAAAAATAATATAATTTTGAACCTATTCGTACCAGTTTTTTACGATTTATTGTCTGTTTTCTAAATTAGTATTGAGATAAAAATAACTATACATTCTTGACTTGCCTTTTTTATCAATAATTTCGTTGACCCCGAGTACTCGGGACGTCGAAGCAAAGGCTTCGACTGCGTTTTTTACCTTACTCTTGACAAAAAATTCTGCGTCAAAGAACGTACATTTATTTATATTTCAATACTTATAGATTTATTTCGTTTCGCAATAATAAGCATAATACCATGTGATGTATTAGGTTTTAATAAATGGTTTAATCGGAATTTTAATGACCTTATCGCAAAATCCCAAAATTCACTTTCCATATTTTTACGCCAATCAATGCCTTTTATTTCCATCTCACTCATCCAGTACAATAAATAATTAGATAATGTTCCAGAGCGTTTTATGTCTTGAACTTCCCAACCATTATTGTTAAGTAATAATTTAATATTATCTGGTGAATACAAAAACGTATGTCTCGGTGTGTGCCAACCTGCCCATTTATCACCATATTTTCGTCTACTTTCAGAGTCGAAATTTGGAACTTCAATGATAATATATGTATCGGATTTAGCGATTTTGGCTAAAGCTGATAATGTTTTATCAGGTGCGTAATCATGTTCCAAATAATGCCACATTGTAATAAAGTCGGGAGCATTGTCAAGCTTCAAATCTTTGATTTTACCTATTTGTAAGTTAAGATTAGAATAATATTTTTTATCCTCACTCCAGCCATTATCAGAGAAATCTAAACCGATACATCTTGCTTTCGATTTTTGATAAACTGTTTGTAAAAAAGTCGGTTTTCCGCAGCCAATATCCAAAACCACAGAAGTTGAAGAAAGTTTTTTAATTTTTTGGAGGACTTGATTACGGCGTTTATCTACATTGATTTGATCTCGTTCTACAAATGATTGATATTTTCCCCAAGCACTTGCACCTCTATATGGTAGATAATATGCTGTATAATATTGATGCAAATCCTCTAATGGAACTCTGGGATTTAGTAACACTAATTGACAAGATTGACATTGATCAAAATTGAATTTTTCATTTTTTGAATGCATTTGAGTATCTACGTGCATATATGATTTAAGGTCATTACTGGCACATGCAGGACAATTGTTTAACTTTTGCATTTTATTGTTTTTATCACAAAATACAATATAGATAATATATGAATATTGTCAAATATTAATAATAAATATTTGAAAAATTATTATAAAAATAAAGTCTAATAAATAGGTTCTTTGAACTGTTTTGTGGAAACGTTCAAAATTTAAAATAATAAAAAAAATTCAATGATGGTATTTGGTGCTACATTGATTTTTAATTTGTAACTACTCAGCATTTATGACATCGTGCGTTTAATCCCCGAGGTTTCGGGACGCAGCAGGTTAAAACCTGATTTTTTAGATGGTTCTTTGATGAGAAACACTCGAACAGGAGAAAAATTATCCTTAAAACCGGAGTTTTATCTTTTTTGCCAACTTCTTGAACGGAGTAATATCTAAAGAATCGGATTTTAA
>JBGCFH010000427.1:0-7702 GCA_045106825.1 Saprospiraceae bacterium
ATCAAGCATTTCAAGATTTACCCTTAAAAATCAGTCTTATTTTTTAAGGCTTTTTTCTAAAAAAACGAGATAGCTTTTGCAAAATTGTTTTAGGTTAAACAACTGATTTACAGTATTTTAAGTTCATTCTGAAAACTTCAACTTAATTATAGCTCAAAGACTTCATAAATCATTTTGCTGACGGAATCGAACTCTAAAATTCCATAAAGCTGCTGCTAATCCAACTATTTTATTCTTTAATTTTATATTTTTTAAGCGACATTCATTTCTTAATATTCTAAAATGTTTCATTCCTCCAATGGCATGTTCTACATAAATACGCTCTTTAGCAACTTGCTTGTTGTGTGCTTTTTGCTCTTTAGACTTGAAAGTTGTTGAAATAACTTAATTATAGCTCAAAGACTTCATAAATCATTTTGCTGACGGAATCGAATTGAAACGTAAATAGGAATAATATGTAGAGTAGATTTTTCATATAAGATGATTCAATTAATATCTTATAAATATAAAAATAATTTCTATCAAAACCGCTATTATACTTGCGAAAACAAGTGCTACACACATTTTCCCATTATTTATCATCAAAAATATCTTTTTTCTTAAACATATTGTTAAAGTTATAATACAATCAAAATAATTAAATTAAATTATAAAATAATATATGTATATTTAACTAATATAAAAACGATTACATATTCACAATAATAAAACCTATAAAATATGAACAACATAGCTTTATTTATTGATTTTGAGAATGTTAAATCTCCTTCTTTATTTGATGTTGGTTTGATTACAAATAATCTGGAAAATATTGGTAAGGTAATTTTAAAAAAGGCGTATGCTAATTGGAATAGTTTGAAAAACTATAAACAACGCATGATTGAAAATTCGGTTGATACCGTCAATGTTCCTCCGCTTACAAAAGGAAAAAAAAATGCTGCAGATATTCGATTAATCGTTGATGCACTGGAAGCTGGGATAACGAAAGATGACTTGAATACGTTTGTTATTATCACTGGTGACAGTGACTTTGTGCCATTGATACAACGCTTACAGATTTATAAAAAATATGTTATTGTAATAGGAAATGATAGAAAGACGACCAGTAATTTACTCATCAAGACTTGTGATAAATTTTACTATTACTCGCAAGTTGTAGGAAAACCTAATTGTACAGAAAAAGAATATGAGGCGTTTTATTTATTGATTCAAACGATGGAAATATTTGATACCGATAAGACAAGTGATTTTCACAAGATGCGTTTTATCCAAAATTTTATGAGAAAAGAATATCAATTTAATATCAAAAAATATAACTATATTAATTTTAAAGATTTTATTGAAAATGCTGTTATTCAAGGTTTTATAACACTCAACCGACAAGAATCTGGATGGACAATTCAAAGAAAAGCGTCTACTCAAAACTTGAATATACCAAAGAGTATCGTTCTTTTAAATCAAAGAATCGCTGCAAAAAATAATTTTAAACAGCCTTTTGATGCTGCTAAGATTTATGAAGCGATAAGACAAAGTAATGAAGATTTGAACGAAATGGTCAGTAGTAACGCTGTACTTCATAATTTAAGACAATTATATCCTGATTTTCAATTAAAAGACTATGTAAGCAATAAAAGAGGTTATAAAGGTTTCTTACAAACTCTTTCTAAAAAAGGATGGATTCATTTTAAAAATAGCTCTAATGGTGTGTTTTTAATACGAGCAACTCATAAATTGATTAATCAATATAAACATCACAATACCTTTGACAATAGTATCATTTATTGGACACTTAAACTGATGGCTTATGATTTGCGAAAGGAAGTTTTGTTAGAGGATTTTAACAACAGTCTTTATGCGTTATATCCTGATTTTAATTTTCATCGCTACACTAATCAATCTAAAGATTTCAAAAAATTGATGCAACAAGTAGCGAATGACAAATATATCACACTCAACGAAAAAAATGACAACTGTTTTATTCGTGCGAATCAGCCGTTAATTGATGAATTTGCAGATTCTTCTAAACCATATTTGTTTGATACTTTGTTTGCCAAACGAATTTTGAAAGGCTATCAATTTAATCTTAATATCAAGGAAGTCATAGAAGGAAAAGAAGTGCTTATGACGCTTCTTGAGAGAATGAAGGAAGATAATATTGAGTTAGAAACTTTGTATCAACGTTATTGTAGAAAATTCAAAACACATGAAAATCAACAAGCCGTTCGTACAAGTTTTCTGACATTAATGTTTCTGAATAATATTCGTAATCCACAAAATTATATTGTTTATTTTGGTCAAAATGATTTGATTGATATTAATAATATTAATATCGTGGATTATGACTATGAGGTTTATCACGGAATGTTTGAAACCTATTTGAAATACATTGCAGATTCGAACCAAATACCTACTGATATTTTAGTCAATTATTTTTATCAACAAAACCAAATTTTGGAAGTCGCTTAAATACTTCGACAGAATTAACAGGATTTCACAGGATTTCACAGGATTTATAAATAATTGTAAATCAAATATTTATAAAAAATAAATATCAAAATATTTAAGCAAACCTACTTAATTTAAATTTTTAAATTATTGATAATTAAACATAGAGCGGATATTTTTGTCAATTGTGAAAGTGTCCGCTCTATATTACAACAAAAGCAACTATTATATAAACTCAAATACAAATTATAAAGAACCAATAATCTATTCAATTTCTCTAATTCATATTTTCATTTAACTTTGTGTAATTAAACTATTTTATACCTATTAGTATTACACTTAGAAATAATTTACGCAGTATCTCTTATACTAAAAAAGCAAAGATATGTATAAAACTAAGATAGCAGGAATTGGACATTACGTTCCTGAACAAGTAGTTACCAATGATGATTTGTCTCGACACATGGATACTTCTGACGAATGGATTCAAGAACGAACAGGAATCAAAGAAAGACGTTATGCGAAGAAATTTGAAGAAACAACTTCTGTTTTGGGAGCAAAAGCTGCAAAAATAGCAATTGAACGAGCAGGAATTACGCCAGATGATATTGACTTTATCATTTTTGCTACGTTAAGTCCTGATTATTATTTTCCAGGAAGTGGTGTTTTGATGCAACGTCAATTAGGAATGAGCAAAAACGAAATTGGTGCATTGGATATTCGTAATCAATGTTCGGGTTTTGTATATGGTTTGTCGATTGCTGACCAATTTATCAAAACAGGAATGTATAAAAACATCTTGTTAGTCGGTGCAGAAATGCACTCTTTTGGTTTAGATTTTTCAACAAGAGGTCGTGGTGTGACTGTGATTTTTGGTGATGGAGCAGGTGCTGTTGTTTTGCAACCGACCGAAGAAGAAAATCAAGGAATTATGTCTACGCATTTACATGCTGATGGACGTGAAGCAGAACATTTAGCCTTCATTAACCCTGGTGCTCACGGAGGCGTTCACAATCCTGATCACGATTATGGTTATCCGACGAAAGAAGAAAATGAATATGGTGGATTATTCTTAACCGATAAAATGTGGGAAGAAGGAGATTATCATCCAAATATGAATGGAAAACACGTCTTCAAATTTGCGGTAACAAAGTTTCCTGCTGTTATCATGGAAGCATTACAACAAAACGGTCATACACCACAAGATTTAAAAATGTTGATTCCACATCAAGCTAATTTGAGAATTAGTAAGTTTGTACAAAAACGTATGAAATTACGTGATGATCAAGTATTTAATAATATCGAAAAATACGGAAATACAACGGCTGCATCTATTCCGATTGCTTTGTCAGAAGCTTGGGAGGCTGGAAAAATCAAACGTGGAGATTTGGTTTGTTTGGCTGCTTTTGGTAGCGGATTTACTTGGGGTTCTGCGTTGTTGCAGTGGTAAATTTTAGGTAATAAGTAAAAGATAATAAGTAATAAGTGTTTTGAAACGTACGCTTTCGAAAAGGTAGTGAACTGTTTAGTTTGCTACCTTTTTTGTAATAAAAATGGCGACCGAAGTCGCCATATCAATTTACCCTATAAAATCTCACTAAACCTAAAAATCTTTAATATTTTTCGTCCTAATATTTTTCGTCCTAATATTTTTATAAAAAATGGGAATGTGTTTACTATGTTTGAAAACTGAACATGCTGTTATTCGATTCACTCTTCATAATAAATAATGATTGTTTACGTGTTAGCTCTCTATTCTAATTTTGAACCATCAATTCATCTGTACCATAGACATTGATTGTAATTTCGTAAAAGAAGTCTGTCCAATTATCATCGCCTGTTCTATTCGTACCAGGTGTAGCGAAGTCTACTTCATCAATAATTAATTCGATACGACCTATTTTTTTATCTGCAAAATCTGTCTCAAACCACTCTTGAGGAGTCATTCCAACATGATTTTTTATTCTGTTTATTTTATAACCTACTTTTAGTATTGCAGTTTTATCATTTGTTAATTGAGCAACAAAATTATCGAAGTTTTCATTTTCAGCCGTAATATTGTACGTTAAAGCACTTTTTGCTAATGTGACCACAACATCTTGAAAAATCATTGTTTCTTCATTCAAATCTTGTCCTTTTTCACAAAAACCAATTTGAGGTGACAAGGTTTGTGTTTTTCCCATCACACCACCTTGTGCTTTGGTAGTCAATGATCCTAATAATTGTGCGTTTGTTGTATTAAATGCTAATAAGGCAGTGATAATCAATACTAAATTTTTCATGGCTTTTTAAATTTTAAAGTTTTATTGAGTAAATTTTTAGTGTGTTTGATTATACCTTTGCCAATAAAATGCCGAATTTACAATATCATTGATTATCAATTAGTTACAAAAATAACTTTTTAAAAAATGTTCCCATTTTGGAAACAAGGTTCATTTTTGGATTTACTTTTTTAATAGTTAAACTAAAAGCCTATCAATTAATCTATAAAAGAAAGTATCTTTGAAATTAAATCAAAAACAAATAATCATGAGTAGAGCAAAACGTAAAAAACCATACAGAACGAAACGAGAAAGATTAATGCAACATGTTCGCAATATTAAATTGATTTTAATTTTTGGATTAATTGCCATAACAGTCTTTGTCTTTATGAGATGGCAAGCAATTTCGGATTGGTTTCTTTTGAATTTTTAATATTACTGATATTATTGAACATAAGATGATGAGTTTTTAAACTACAAAAGCAAAATCCACATAAAAGGGTTTTGCTTTTGTAGTTTCTATTTACAATTAGCTCTAAAACTACTCTAAAACTCAATCCGATACTGAAAAACAGGAAACAAACCCAATTGATATTCTGTACGCAATTCTGAACCAGCAAAATACTGACGGAAAATATTATCTCGATTAATTACATTCTCAATAGAAACCGACCAAATCTGTGAATATTTCGCATTGTTATTTCTAAAACTAACTTTGATGTCAGGTTTGATATATGGTTTAAATTGTTCTTCAAATGTTTTATCTTCTACAAAAACGGTTTCACCAGAAGCGATAGAAGCGGCTTCGTCAATTGGCGTAAAACGTCTTCCGCCAGCAAAAGCTGTTTTTAAATCAAAAGATAAAATATTGTTATTACCAATCGGAAATTCCATTCCGAATAACGCATTGACAACATAATTTGTATTGAAAACGGTATTTCTCCAAACGTTGTCGCTACCTTGATATTTGGATTCAAAAAGCGAAGTTGTCACTAAAAAATAGTAATTATCACTAAAGAATTTTTCTAAGGTTAATTCGATTCCATAATTGCGACCCAAACCATCATTCACCAAACTATCGACACTTGGATTTCCGAAATCTGCTCCATAATTCAATAACGAAAAAGTAGAAGATTCGATACGAACTGGTGCATTTGTAATGTGTTGATAGTACGCTTCGGATTTAAAACGGAAGTTTTGTCCTAAATTTCGGTCATAACCGAATACAAAATGATTGCTAAAAGTAAAATCTAAATCTTCATTTGAGCGTGTTCCATCAGCATTTGATTCATCGAAATAAACGCCAAACGATTGCAATTGCGAATGACGACCAAACGCCAAACTCAACGCATTTCTATCATCGGCTTTGAACTGAAACGCCAAACGAGGTTCAACCGATGACGTATTATTTAATAGAAAATATTGTCCATAAACGCCGCCAACCATCGTGAGTCGTTCGGTTAATTTGTATTTTGATTGGGCGAAAGCCTGCAATAAATAAGAATTTCCAGCAAAGCTGCGAATTGTTTGAAACTCATTCGTGATGTCGTTGATTCTTGCACTATCCGAAAAATCATTAATGTAATAATTTGCGGTCGCACCAGTTCGGAAAGTATGTCGAGCAGAAATTTTATTGCTATAAACAAACCTTGCACTCAATCGTTTTTGAATAAAATTCGCATCATAAAAACGATTTGGATTATTGCTCGAACTATCCAAATCATCAATCGTTGTTGCTTCTTGTTGATAATTTGCTGCAATGGTCAAATTCGTATAAGAATGATTATTAATCAAATAGCGATGCGAAATACCAAAAGTTCCCATCGTTGTAGCATTTATCAAATCTTGATTATCGTTACCAGTAATATTTAATTCGCCATCTTCTCGTTCGCTGTCCAACATCGCAATCGAACTCGTTCCACCAACGCCATAAACTACAAAGTTTCCAGCTTTCGTATTCGGCAAATTAACTTTAAACGCCAAATCTTGATATTGCGGAATGCCAACGTAACCAAAACTGATTCCGACCAAATCAAACAAACCCAAGGTTGAATAACGATAATTGGCTAAAAACGACGAACCTTTTTCACGATTAATTGGCCCTTCTGCACCAGCTTCAACGCCATTAAAACCGATTTGTCCCATAAATTCGTATTGTTCATTGTTGCCATTTCTCATTTTCAAATCAAAAACGCCTGACAACGCATTGCCATATTCGGCAGGAAAAGCACCAGTATAAAAGTCCGAATTTGATAATACATTATTATTCAAAATCGACACTGGTCCGCCAGAAGAACCGAATCCACCAAAGTGATTTGGGTTCGGAATATCCATTCCTTCCATTCTCCAAAGCAAACCTAAAGGCGAGTTTCCTCGAATAATAATATCATTTCGGCTATCATTTGCACCCGAAACACCAGCGTAATTCGCAGCCATTCTCGACACATCATCTCTTGCACCAGCGTAGCGACGACTTTCCTCAATCGTGAATTGTCTTGCACTTACAATCGCCATTTCGTTAATCGCTTCCGCTTTTCCTTGCTTTGATGCTGTGACGACAACCTCATCGGTTTCAAATGCTTTTTCTATTAATTCAATCGTCAAAACGGTTTCTTTTCCAGAAATGACAACGATATTCGACAACATTCTATCATCATAACCTAAGTACGTTACTTGCAACGAAATCCGCCCAACTTCGACATTTTCCAATTTGAATTTTCCATCAATATCCGTTGTTGCTCCTACTGTTTCTTGTACGTCCAATAAGAGAACATTTGCACCGATTAACGGCATTTTTGTTTCAGAATCTAAGATAATTCCTCGTACGGTTTGTGTGTGTTTTTGTGCTTGAATTGTGGTGAATGACATTAAGAATATCATTGCCATAAATAATTTTACTGTGTTCATAGTTTTGATTTTTTTTCATAGGTTTTACCTATGGTTATTCATATTGAACTCTTCCTGAGTTCTTAAAAAACATTGACTTCACAACCTTT
>JBGCFH010000428.1:0-11783 GCA_045106825.1 Saprospiraceae bacterium
TTAACTCCAAATTACACCATTACCGTAACTGATTTAACACCATCACAGTTAAAAATAGAGGTTAAAAGTTCGTCTAATAATCCGAATACGCTCTATTTAATTGATAACACAGCCGACCAATTAATTCATCTAAAGATTGACCTCACTAATTTAGCAGGAAATACAGGAATTGGTTTTGACGAAATCAATATGCAAGGAGTAAGTGAATTTTTTGATATTACATCAAATATTGTTGAACCTTTTGACTTAGTAAAAGCCGATGATGAATTAGAAATTGAATTCAACAACTTTGCAGCTCCTATACTACTTGACAGTATAACCCCAACACCTTATAGAAAAAATAATGATTTTTATAGAGGAGGTTACGATACGCTTTATTTATATGGAAAACATTTTGGCGGTGATATGCTATTAGTTAATGGTTGGGTCGAATTTAATAATGCTCATGAAGATACTGATTTTGTAAAACCTTTCGAAGAAGATTATGTATATTGGTCAGATACTTTGATTATTGTGAAAGTTCCTTCTGTTGGACAAAGTATTCCTGCATCGGGTACTACTCCTGATGAAAATTATGCAGGAAAAGGAGAGGTTAAAGTTAGAAGTTTAGGTCTATATAGCTTACCTAAAGATATTAAAATTCCTTTCTCATTCATGAATTTTAAGCCCTCAAACTCTCCTTCCGTTCCACATATCTTAATTAATAGAAATGGTATAGGAGGTTATACACTGACTTATGACTCTTCGTTCTATAGTTTGCCAAATACAAATTCTTTAGGTAACTCGACACCTATACAACTATTTGAAAAGGCTTTAATTCAATGGCGTTGTACGACAGGGGTAAATTTTATTGTAAATGATAGTATTCCTAACTTACCTTGGGAAAATCCTAATAATTCAAATGCAAATAAGATAATTGTAGGATTTGACCCTGCTGTTTCGTCTTTAGCACGAACAGAAATACTACTTCGAGAAGTTTGCGATACGAATTATCTAAATCCGTCTTCTGCAAGATATTATGTTGAAAAATTCAATATTTTATTTAGTCCTACAGCATCATGGTGGTTTGATGAAGATACGACTGTATTTTTAGGAACAGCATATAGTGATTTTTTATCAGCAGCACTTCATGAATTAGGACACGCACATTTGCTCAATCATACTAAAAACGTATTTTTTGGAAGCTATGAAACCATGTATTACAAATTATGGGAAGGCGAAGCTAAAAGGGAAATTGACGGTTATAGTAATATGGGTGGTAATTTTATTAGTGATTTTTCCACTAAAACCTCTCCGTCTAATTGCTACAATCCAATGATAAAAGTATCTTCTGTTTTTTGTGATATTATCAATAAAACGGATAACCATCAAATACAAAAACTAAATATTTCTATTTATCCCAATCCTACAAGTGATATTTTGAATTTAGACTTTAGTGAATTACCAAGTGATAATATTCAACTTACTTTTTATAATTTAGTAGGTCGAAGAGTTTTGTCTAAAGAATTTCCTCCAAATGGAAATTTACAAGTAGATATAAATGACTTAGCAAGAGGTACATACTTTATTGAGATTAGAATTAGAGATAATTCTACCACTCAAAAAATTATCAAATTTTAAGCCCATGAAGTATGTAATCATATTACTAAGTATTTTTATAGCTACATGTACGCCTCGTTCTAAATATTATCCAAGACAACAATTAACAGATTTAAGAAGTAGTATTAAAGAAAAAAAATTACCTGTTGATTGTAAAGGATTAACAAAATTAGTAGAAGAACAATGGTTTTATGATAAAAAAAATAATTATTACATTCATGACCATTTTTTCATTAGTGATTTAAAAAAAAATTATGAAAAATGTTTAAAACAGTTATCGCCTAAACAAATTAAAGAAGTTTTTGGCAAACCAAATTATGAAACAAGTGGACAATTTTGTTACTATGTTTATATGCCATGTGAAGAAAAGAAAAATACTTGTTATGCTTTAGGTTTTATTATTATTAACAATAAATTACATGGTTTCGGTTTAGGTAGTTGTTTAAAACAAGAAAAGCAATGAAAAATTTATCTATTATTATCACAATCCTGACTATTTTAATAGGCTGTACGCCTACAATTGAAAGAAGAGTAAGTGAAATACCTACTGAAAAATTGCCAATTGAATGTAAAGAATTGAATGAAATTGTAAATAATGTTTTTTTCTATTTACCGAAAAAAGATTATTACATTCATCTTACTTCAAGTGAGCATGTATTTGTAGATACAGATTGTATTACAAAGTTATCTCCTCAAGAGATTAAATTGATATTTGGTAAACCTACATTTGAAACAGAAAAAGCAATCTATTATAGATTGACAGCAAAAGAAATAAATGGAAGAGTAATGTATGCCTTGATTTTTCATAAAAAAGATGAAATTTTTATAGAAAAAGCAGAATTAAACCTCTACCAAAAATAAAAAAACGGATGCCTAACAAAAGCAGAATCGTCCATAGCCGCCAAAAAGCGGCTACGGCGTTTCTGCGGCCGTTGGCAATAATTATGAAGAAACTGATGAACAAGCTATTTTATCTTTCGTTTTTAATAATAAGTTTCCTTGCTTGTAACACGGAAACTAAAACTGGAATTGAGAATCTGGAGCAACTGAAAACCGAAAAGATTAATAGTTTAGGAAATCGCTATCTTGAATTAAACCGATTTAGTGGAGTTATATTGGTAATTAAAGAAGATTCAATTCTATATAGTAATAACTTTGGTTTAGCCGATTACGAAAACAATAAACCTTTTTCAAATAAGACCTCTTTTAGAGTAGGCAAAGTTTCAAAATTAATAATTGCTAACATTATTCGTGAAATGGTAATTAAAGACAAATTTCAATTATCAGACAACATTTCTAAATACATTCCAGAAACAAAATCTGAATTAACAATAAATGACTTACTAAATCATAACCCTAATTCAGTAATAGAATCTTCGGGAAAATCTGAGGAGAGTGATTTAGACTATAATAGTTTAGGATTACTTATTGAAAAAATAAGCGGAAAGAGTTTCCAAGAAAACATTGAGGAATATAGTAACGATTTGGGATTGGGAAATACATATTTCCAAAAAGCAAGTTCGGATTTAGCTATTGGTTATCTTTATCATAACTATCAAGGCAATGGACTTGAATTACAAAAATCACCAGTTTCAAATTCGGGAAACACATTCAGCAATGGACTAAAATCAACTGCAAATGATTTGGCAAAAATCATTAGTTCAAATTCCAAAAATAAATTGGATATAGAGGGGTATATAGAAGATGATGGTTTCAATTATTCAGTAGTGAATAATCCAGAAAATAAAACATCAATAATTGTTTTAAGCAACCGAAGGCATCCTGTTGCAAAGGAGATTACAAATAGTATTGGTTCAATACTTGAAGATAAAGAATATAAACTTCCTTTATCAAGAATGCCATTTGATATAGATAAAACTATTTTGAAAGACTTTATTGGTAATTATTCGCTAAATGAAAATGTAAATTTTGAAGTACTACATTCAAATGATAGTCTATTTGTGTTAATGGGACCTAACAAAACATATCTTGTACCTCAATCTACAAATCAATTTTATATGCAACAAATGGATGCTTCAATGCGATTTTTGAGAGATTCGACAGAAGTAGTCAATAGAGTTGCTCTTTTAAATGGATTTATTGAAAGTGAACAAACAGCGAATCGAATAAAATAACTATTGCCAACAAAGTATAAAATGATCATCCGCCCTAAACGGGTACACGTCATCTATGTAGACCGTTGGGAGCTATCAGATAAAGTTAAAAATAATGAGAATGTATTTTGATGATTAAAGGGAATACTTAAACTGCTTTATTTAGGTACTCAAAAAAATATCATTTCTGAATGATTGAATAATCTATTACTCAAAAAATGTAAAATTATGAGAAGTCAAATTCAATTATTTATCATAATAATTCTATCAATATCAAGTAGTTGTAATGTTGAAAAACAACAAATAATCCCATGGCAATTTGAAAAATATGTAAATACTTTTTTTGAAGAAGCCAATTTAAGAGGGTTAGATATTCACATAGAAGATTTTGATTTAGAGTTTGAAATGACAGATATTGAGAATCCAATAACAATGGGTAATTGCGATATGAATAAGCACAAAATTAATATCGATGAAGAAAAATGGGAAAGGCTAAATGAAATAGATAAAGAATACTTAATATTTCACGAATTAGGACATTGTGTATTAGGTAGATTTCATAAAAACGAGAGAACAGGTAATGAAGAATGTTTGTCTTACATGAAAGGTGATGAAGATAATTTTAAATGTTCAATGAATAAATACTCTGAGATTTGGAGAAATTTTTATTTGGATGAGCTTTTTAATCAAGAACAAAAACTACCTAATTGGTATACTGAAGATAAAGTATATAACAATGTGTTTCAAAACTTTTCAAACGATTACAATATAATAGATACTATAACTAATGATTTATTTATCAATGATTTTCAGTTGAATGGTAATGATGACTATGCAATAGAAATAGAGTATAGTGATTGGAAAAATATCGAGCATTCAATTTATTTATTAATTGGAGATATTGCATTTGGTTATTGTGATATGTGTACTGTTGGTAAAATAAGTATTAATATTGGTTCTAATCGTGCATATTCCGCAGATAATATTTCGTTTGCAGAAGAAAAGACAATGTTAACCGTTCATAAAAAAGGAGATTTGATGAATTTTTATGTTAACGGACGATTTATTCACACATTTGAAACTATAAGCCAAAGTACATTTGATATTAGTACGATGTATCATGATAATCCAATGAGAATGAGTTTAAGAATACAAAGACAATAAAATAAAAGACATCCGCCAATAAAATGCACTTCTTACCATACATCAATTTTATACCATACATCAGTATCTACCTTTGTATTCAGAATTAAAAACAAACTATAAAATTATCAATATGTTTAAGAAGTTATTAGGAATTGCTCCAAAATTGGAATCAGACGGCTCTTACAGTCCTTCAAAAGTTGCTTTAAAATTAGCGACTTCACCAAAAACTGATTTTGAAAATATTGCTTACGCAAAATATCAAGGAAAGCAATCAAAAATTGTTGCCATTTTTACGGAGCAGAAGAACATGACCATGAAAAATGGTAAAATGTTTTCTACTGGAAATCATCCTGTAGAAGCGCTTCTACCAATGTTACATTTAAGAAATGCAGGTTTTGATTTTGAAATCGTTACACCAACAGGAAAACCAGTCGTTTTCGAAATGTGGGCTTTTCCCACTCAAGATGAAAACGTAAAAGATATTTATAATCAATACAAATCTGATTTTAAAAAGCCTAAAAAATTACAAGACTTTGTTAATAAATCATTTTCGGATGTTTCATCTTATGCTGCTGTTTTTGTACCAGGTGGACACGGAGCAATGTTAGGAATTCCCGAAGATAGAAATGTTGGAAAAGTATTGAATTGGGCAAATCAAAATGATTTATTTACAATCACGCTTTGTCACGGACCAGGTTCATTGTTGACAACAACACTCGATAACCAAGAATTTCTTTATAAAGGCTACAATATGGCTGTTTTTCCAGATTCTGTGGATAAGCAAACACCAATGATTGGCTATTTGCCGGGTCATATGCTTTGGGCTTTAAGTGAGAAATTAAAAGATTTAGGAGCTAATGTTATTAATACAAAGTCAGACGATACCGTTGTTTTAGATAGAAAATTAATTACAGGAGCAAGTCCTTTAGCTTCTAATAATTTGGGAAAATTGGCTGCAAATACTTTGTTGGAAGCATTGAAATAAAAACAAAAATATTTGGACTTTACTGTTTAAAATAGAAACGGTATTATAATATTTAAGAATGTGAAACGACTTCGGTTGTTTCACATTTTTTGTATTTTAGCAATTGTATATGTCAATTTATTTCGTTTATGAGGAATATTTACAATTTCAAAACACCAAAAAATGATTCATAAATTAGAATTTTTCCATTGATATCAAGGCAGAAAAAACGATAATTTGGAAGACTCTTTGGAACTAAAATTATTATCGTGATTAGATTAGTGTATTTGGAGAAGGTGCTTATGATTTCATTGATAATTGGCAAGTAGTAAGATTATCATTTATTCAAAATAAAACCCAACTAAACATGGAAGTTACCGCTAAAAAAAACGAGCAAGTTGCAAAAATGACATTTGCATCAATTTATCCTCATTACGTGACTAAAGTGGAGAAAAAAGGCAGAACCAAAGCCGAACTTCATCAAGTAATTGAGGGGTTAACGGGATTTGATGAAGATAGATTAAACGTACTTATTGAAGAAAAAGTAAACTTTGAAACATTCTTTCAAAAAGCAACCTTACACCCAAATGCACATTTGATAAAAGGTGTGATTTGTGGTTATCGAATTGAAAATATAGCTTCAGAATTTGAAGTGTATAAACAAGTAAGGTATTTAGATAAGTTAGTGGATGAATTAGCAAAAGGTCGTAAAATGGAAAAAATTTTACGAAAAGAGAAGTTGAAGACGAAATGATTTTAGGAAGTTGTTTTTATTTGAAAGTAAGTAAGTCGGTTAATTTGTGAATATATTGATTTTGCTGTATTTTGAGAGTGATAAAAGGTATAAAGTTCAGCCACTGCAAAACTGTGTCCATCGTTGTTGCAGTCCCTTCTTACTAATTAAAAAAATAATAATTGGAAAATAATTACATCATTTTAAGGGACAAAAAAAGTTAGTATATTTCGAGTATGGAATAAAAGTAGGTTATCCAATAATCTATTGTCATGGTTTTCAAAGTTCGAGATTAGAAATTCATAAAAGCCAATTGAAAGTATTTCCAAATGAAGGACATTTAATCATTTTTAAGAATATATAAGAAATTTTCACAACCTTAAAAACAAAATAAAAACGGCTGAATACAACGTCAATAACCTTTATTCGTTGGCTGCTATCTACAATAATAACCTTATGAAAAAAGAACCAATTGACGTATTCAAAGAAATTTTTGAAACAAATAAGGAATTTAAAGATTCAATCATTGAAACTCATCTTAATAAATTAAGAGAATTTGATGAATACTTTCCTCCTAATGAAGCGTTTTCAATTATGACGAATACCACTTTACAAAGTTATCCATTTGTAAGTAAAAACTTTGAATATGCTTTAGGTTTAGATAGAAATAAAATGACGACTTTAGGTTTACCATTTTGGTTTTCTCGTATTCATCCAGAGGATTTAGTGACTTGGATGAATATTTTAGAGGATTTGATGGTTTTTACAATGACTGAAATAGAAAAAGAAAATAGACCCAAGTTAAGTTATACATGGAGTTATAGAGTCAAAAATAGTAAAGGTGATTATCTAAATCTTTTGGAACATCAAACCCCAATTTATTTTGATGATTTCGGAAAGCCGATAGTTGCGATTGCACACGCTACAATTACTGGTAAAGGAGAAAATAAACCAATAATCGCAGTTGCAAAAATGTTAAACAAAAACAATGAATATGAAACCGTGTATTATAAAAATTACTCTCAAAAATTATTACTCTCCAATAATATCAGTAAAAGAGAACAAGATGTTATTAGATTGTTAGCACTCAATAATACCAGTAAACAAATCGGAGAAAAATTATTTATTAGCTCGCATACGGTCGATGGTCATAGAAGAAATTTACTTAAAAAGTTAAACTTTAATTCAACCAAGGAATTAGTACAATACTGTCTTATAAATCAGTTGTTTTAAAAAAAACACTCAATATTGAGTATTGCTTTCTGTTCTCAAAAGGCGCTTCTTTGTAACAGAAATTGATAACTTAATATTAAAAACATGAAAAAATTCAGTTTTATCTTTCTATTTATTTTCGCAATAAATAGTCAAGCCCAAAGCCAGACAAATGGTTCTTCGTTTTTAAATAATACAGCGTTCAAAGTTGGATATTATGGAAATGTATTTTTTGATAACGGGATTAATATTGGTGCTGAATACGAATGGAAAGAAAAGGAAACGATTAAAGAAAAAAGGAAGCGTCAAAAGACCATTACTCACCAACTGTTATTCAATGGAAGCATCGGCTACTCTACCGACTTCAACAACCAAACAAACAATGGTTTATCTGCTTATTCTGGAATTATTGGGCGGAGAACAAATTCAAAAAGATGGCAAGTAAATTTAGAACTAAATCCGCTGGGTTATTATCGTTCTTTTCTACCTACAACTTTTGAGGTAGATGGAAATGATGTTACTAAAGTTAACGTTCCAGGAAGGAGTTATTATGCACCGTCAATTGCCTTTGGCTTAGGAAGACTTGGCAAAAAGGAAAAGCATTTAGGCTGGTATCTTAATTTCAATTGTACTTTAAGAACACCTTACAATGCTGGTACATTACCTATTTTCTCATTACAATACGGTCATCGTTTTAATTTTAAAAAATAAGCAATCATGAAAAAAATGTTTTCAAATAGATTAAAAATAGTTGTTAGTATATTATTGGTTGTTAGTGCGTTCTCTTGTTCTAAAGATGAAATAAACCTCAATGACTTAAATGATACCTTTTTTGTGAGGCATAAGAATGCGGATATGCCTGTTCATGTTCATGGAAATGGTGCTGAAAAAGTATTTCTAATTATTCTTCATGGCGGTCCAGGTGGAAATGGATTAGGATATAGAATCAACAACATTAGAACAGAAATTGAAAAAAATAATGCGGTTGTTTATTTTGATCAAAGAGGCTCAGGAAATTCTCAAGGAAATTATTCCGAGGAAGATGTAAGTGTTGAGTTAATGGCGGAAGATGTGTTGGCTTTAACAAAGATAATAAGGGATAGATACGGTGACGATTCTAAATTATTTTTAATGGGACATAGTTGGGGAGGATTTTTAGGCCCAACGGTTTTATTAAAAAATCAGACAGAATTTTTGGGTTGGATTGATGTTGATGGTTATCACGATCCAATCGGAACTTATGAGGCGTATAAAACGATTTTAACCAATAGTGCTAATGAACAAATCGCATTAGGAAATAGTATTGAATATTGGGAAAATGTACTTAATCAAGTACAAAATATTGGCCCTGATTATAGTACGGAGAATCATTTAAAATTAAATGGTATAACGAATACAGTTGATCCTGTACTTACTGAAGATAATATTATTAATGAACTAAAATTTGATTTAGGTGATGATATTTCACAATCCAATGGTCTAATAGATACTTGGAACATGCGTAATATAGGGCGTATCTTAGATTATAAAAAAAGGTTTAATGAACTATCATTGACCGATAGATTACCTGAAATTACCATACCATCATTAGTGCTATGGGGCAAATATGATCATGCTGTTCCGTTATTATATGCTCACGATGCTTTTGATAATTTAGGTTCTATTGATAAAGAGATTTTCATTTTTGAGCGGTCGGGACACAATCCTATGAATACTGAACCTGAACTTTTTGCGGATAAGGTTATTGAATTTATTAATAGTCATAAATAAATTGGGTTTTTAATTTTTTAGAATAAATATTCTAACTTGCTGATTATCAGAAAGAAAGGTTGAGGAGTTTTCAGAAAAGGTGGAATGATGAAATAATATTTTAGTTATAGAAAAGAAAAACTTTATTCAAGATATTAGATAAATTATTGGCGGTAACTAAACCGCCAATAATTTTATTTTTTTGGTATACAAATTACTTAAGCATGTGCTTAAATTTTCTATCTATTACCACCATTAGGTGTACCAGAACCTGTTCCCGTACCTTGAACGACAGCCTTAAAATCTACCAATTCTACTTCAAAAATCAAAACGGCATTTGGAGGAATCGTACCACCAGCACCTCTTGGGCCATAAGCCAAACCAGAAGGAATATAGAATGTACCTTTTCCGCCTTTTTGTAATAACGGAATCGCTTCTTGCCAACCTGGAATCACTCTATCCAATCCAAACTCTAACGGCTGACCTCTATCATATGATGAATCGAATTTTGTTCCATTCAATAAAGTACCTTTATAGTGAGTTGTTACTTTTGACGTTGGTGAAGGATGACCACCAGTTCCTGCATTTTGAATCGTATAATGAATACCAGAAGCTGTTTTTTGAGCATTGATATTATTTTTAGCCAAATGGTCTACGATTAATTTTTGATCAGCTTTTGCTTGTTCTGCTGGAGATAAAGGCTCATTAAAATCAATCAATTCAATATCAAAAACCAAGATAGAATTTGCAGGAATCTTACCTGCTGCTCTTTCTCCATAAGCTAAAGATGAAGGAATATAGAAAGTACCTTTTCCACCTTTTTTCAATAATGGAATTGCTTCTTGCCAACCTCTCACCACACGGTTTAAAGGCGTTGTAAATGGTTGATTTCTATCATAAGAAGAGTCAAATTTTGTTCCATCTAACAATGTTCCTTTATAGTGTGCTGTTACTGTAGCATTTGTCGTTGGATTTTCGCCTTCGCCTTTTTCTGTAATGACATACCAGATACCAGAAGCGGTACTTGCCGCACTAATTCCTTTTTCTGTTAAGTATGCTTGAATCGTTTCGTTTTCTTTTTTTGCACGTTCTTGAGGCGAAACATATTCTGTGAAATCCACTAATTCAATATCGAATTTTAAAACAGAATTTGCAGCAATCGCACCTGTTGCTCTTGCTCCATAAGCTAAACCAGAAGGAATCCAAAAAGTACCTTTTCCACCTTTTCCTAACATCGGAATGGCTTCTTGCCAGCCTTTAATCACTCGTCCTAAACCAAAGTCTAATGGCTGACCTCTATCATAAGACGAATCAAATTTTGTCCCGTCTAACAATGTTCCATGATAGTGTGCTTTTATTTTTGAACTTTGGTCAGGTTTTTCTTCTCCGCCTTGTTTCGTCATGACGTACCAAATACCAGAAGCCGTTTTTTCGGCTTTAATTTCATTCTCAATTAAGTAATCTAAAATTAGATTTTGGTCAATATCCGCTTGAGCCGTCGGATTGACAATTTTTAATCCTTTCATATTATTGATTGTTGTTTTGTCTGCTTTCGGGTAATTATTTAATGGCTTAACAACCTCTTCCACCACTTCCTCAACGGCTTCTTCGACTGCTTCCGTTTCTACTACTTCTGCAACCTCTTCCACTTCTACAGCTTGTTCTGTTCCTTCCAACTGATCCGTTGTTTTTGGTGTACAAGCCATTATAGTTGTTAGAATAACTAAGCATATTCCCAATGTAATTTTTTTCATAATGTAATTTTTATTAAAATAAACGACTACAAAGTTAGGGCAATTGATGTAATTTTTTAATTAAAAAAATCATAAAAAATAGAAGTTACCTTTTTAATTCCTCTTCCCTAAATTTAAAAACGAAAATATTATGTTTTGCCTTGCAAAACAATCATCTCACGCAGATTTCGCAGATTCACGCAGATTCACGCAGATTCACGCAGATTTTTCATTAACAAAATCATTTTTTTATCAAAAAAAATCTGCGTGAATCTGCGTGAAAAAAGCATTTTGCAAAGCAAAATTTAGCAATTGTGATTTCTATTTTACCAGCTATTCTCGGTTTAAAATAATTCGTAATGTGTTTTACTGTAATTAGTGATTTTTACGATAATCTGCAATCTAAATTAAGTAAGAATTCGACGGGCGATTTAAAATCGAATGTCGAATGTTCTTATTTAAGCAAAAAAGTCATTAAAAGCATCAATTCTTTATAAAACGCATTATAAAATTTTTTAAACCGAGAATGGCTG
>JBGCFH010000429.1:0-9855 GCA_045106825.1 Saprospiraceae bacterium
TACTCTTTCCACGAGGTTTCGGGACAGGCTGTTAACAAAATACTCATGTAGCTAAGGCTACACTCCGTTTTTGTCGCCTCGATTAGCAATAAAATCTTAATTTCCATTCATTACTAAACTATTTTAGAATAAAGTCTATTATTTTGCCCAATTTATCATTTCATTTTTCACATCGTCTAAAGGCGTTTTATCTGCTGCAACTTCAAGATAAGTCATCCCTTTTATTGTCATCATATACTCCATCATCAACCAATTTCTAAAGTAAATTTTAGATGTTCCCGTTCCATCTTCTAATACAATCCAAGGTAAACCTTTTGATTCTTTTTGCTCTTCTTCGATTAGTCGTAAGATATTGGTTTTCAAGTCGCCACGATTTGTTCTTGAGATATATTCGGCATAACCTTCTACTTTCCAAGTATCGACTTGTAGCGGCATAAATGCATTATCGTTGTATTGATAAGCGTGTGTCATTTCGTGAGCGATGAGTTCGGTGAGTTTCCATTTTCGCAGTTCATTATCATTGATTTCCCAACGCCAAAATGCATAATTTTCAGCAGGATTGATGTCTACGAAAATGCCTACATTATTTAATAAAGTCGCTGCAATTCCACCATGACTTAATCGCTGCAATAAGTACACATATTTGCTTTCATTCAAGCACAAATCAACTCGTTTATCAGCATCATACAGTTCTGATTTTTTGACAAGTTCGATGCTTTGTTCCACAATCATTGTCATTTCTGAAGTTAATGTTTCATTGTGATGAATCCGAACTTTGCCAACATCAGTATGATTGCCATACATCAACGATGGATTTAATAATAATATAAGCCAAATAAGAAAACTAATTCCAATAAGTGAAAATCCACCGATTAGAGATTTTTTGATAATTTTTTTCATGATTTTAGTTTGATCAAATAATATTCTAAATTTAGAATATTACCATTGATTTCACCAATAATAAAGAGGACTTAGAATAAGTTTAACCGAATTTAGGAAAGTGTTAATTCACCTTTTATTGAAACATAAAATAGAACAATTGCTAAATTTTGCCTCGCAAAATGCTTTGGTTGTTTGACAATTTTTGATGCGTTTGTCCTTATCCTGAATAAAGTCTATTCCACAAGTCGAACTTACAAAACCGAAACCTTCCGCTTTCGCCACCAAACAAACGCACCAAACAACAACAAAATCAACCACAATTCGGGTTCTGACATCGACGTATTTTGTTGTCCTGCAATATCTAAGGCTTTATTACCGAGCAATGCTTCTTTTTGTTTTTTACGAAGCATTGCTTTTTGAGCATCGTTTTCTAATGCTAAAAACGAAGTTGTTGGTGTCAATACGTTACTTTTGAAACTCGCTCTCACCAATTCGTAATATGCGGTTTCCGCTGTTTCAGGATGTAAGTTTTGGGACAACCAACTTCCATGCATTGTCAAGGCAGATTTCCAATTGTTCTTTTCCATTGTTTTAAAATCCAACTCCATTTTAGTAGATTTCATCACAATACTTGCTTGACCATTGTCGAGCAAATAAGCAACTGGGTTTTTAGCATTTGGATATGCTAAAATAGTTTTTTGTATTGCTAATGCCGTAACAGAATCAATCGTTGTAAGTGAACGATTAATTAAAGAATGCTTAATTAAAGGCTGATTGATTTGAAATGTATCAATCGGCTGAATCGGATTGTCAATCAAAGAATGATTAACCAGTTTGTCTTCATCGCTTAAAAAGTAAAATTCAGATAACTCTGGATACATCATTTTCCAATTAGAAAACTCTTTGGTCATAATCATCAAATGATACGTACTTTCGCTAACCACAACGATAATCGGAAATTCATTTTTACGATTATTATACGCATTTAGCAATGCTTTTTCAATCGCTCGTTCGACAAAAAATCCACCTTCAAATGATTGATTTTTATAAGCCGTTTGCCAATCATTTTTACCGTTTGTTTTAAAATCTTTTTGAGTAAAAATAGTTGAATATGTATTTGTAAAATTAAATTCGGCTTTCGCTAAATCAATATTTTGTTGTACAATAAATTCGGATAATTTTTGAGCATTTCTATCAATATTATATTTCTGTCCACTTGATGCATCAATAATAAAATGATAATACGGTTGACGTTCAACTTTTTCCAGTTTAGATTTGGCGAAAGCCGAAATATACTGTACTTTTTCGGTCAAATCAGTTACGGTTGTAAGCTGCTCTTGTTTTGAATAATTACCTAATTGTATTTCAAAATCATCAATCGAAATTATTGTTGGTTCTTTGTGCAAAAACTCAATTCCAGTCGTTCGAACTTCTTCTTTTATAAATGGAAAAACTCGAAAACGCACTTTGTCTGCACCGACATAATTCAACAAACCAGGATCACGACGAGTCACTCTTGTGATTTGTTGATAAACCCAAATCGCAGCACGTTTTTCTGCCAAAATTCCATGTTCTCGTCTATCCTCAATATCCAAATAATAATCACTAATGTAACAACCAGCTGGCAAATCAAAAGTCGTATCATATTCACGTTGTCCAGTTAAAGTATCTTGATTTGTCATTTCAAAATTTACCCAAGTTCGCCAAGCCTTTTGTTCGGAATCGTAGGTAGATTCAACATCAATATTCGTAATATGAATCATCGTATCATTCCGATTTCTATCTATCTGCATTCTCGCTCCGCCACGATTGACAACTGCTTCTATTTTGCGAATTTTATTACCAGATAAAGTCATATTGTCCAATACCAAATGCGTATAAAATCGAGATAAAAATGGCGTATGATGAGGGTTTTCCATTATAAATCCTCGGCTATTTCTGTCATGTGCTTTGATGTTGGTTAATATTCGATTGATTGATTTTTTATTTAAATCATAATCTTTGGAATAGTCTGGATAGTAAAGATAATCCAACGTTTCATTCAATACTTTTTTGTCATTAAGATAACTAATAGTGATAATCGTGGGAATAATCAAGAAACCAACAACGGCTAAAACCCGTAAAATATCTTTAGAATAAAAACTTTTTAAATACTTAAAATCCGTAGATAAAAACCGACTTTGCATAATAAACAAAAGCAACGGTGTCAGCATCAAAAAGCCCAAGCCAAAAGCAATAACACCAACAACAGACAATGGCAGAAACGGTAAAAAGACCAAGAAAAAATACGTTACATACGAAAAGCCAATCGCTCGACCACCAAAAACAGCTAAGCGATATTTTGGGTTTTCTAACTCTGGCAAACAGACCAGAATTCCATTAATAACAGCCATAACATAAACCCAAGAATTACCAAAATTACCAAAAACACCTGTACCAGAACTCACTCTGAAACCATCTATAAAACCTTGATTCAACATCAAACCTGCAATCGGACAAACAATCGCAATGCAAACTCGCCAAAATAACTTCCAACCTTGATGCATTTCACCACGTTTGGAAATCATAAAATAAGCTCCACGAATCACAAAAAACAAAAAGAGCAAAGCGACAAAACTAAAAATCAACAAAGAGAAAATCGCTTCCGCATCGCCTCCACCCAAATCCCAAAACGGTAGAACAATTTGAATAAAAAGATAAATCAGAAACGGAATCGCAGCCGCCGCTAATAAATTTTTCCAACCTTCATCAAAGGTTTCGATACTAAGTTTTTGAACCAAAACAAATAATGCATGTATAATCGTTGGCATCAAAAAAGTCACCACATAAATCGAAAAATCTGGTGCAATCATCCAGTTCGGAATTCCCCAAAGAACTTCTTCAAAATAGAACAAATGCGTGACAACATAAGGCACAAAAATCGCCAAAACCGTCATCGCATATTTAGCAGAAACTTCTTTATTTTTATAGGTCAATTGAAACGTATACCACAATATTCCACCAGCGACAATCGCCAATATACCAGCATAAATTCCCCAAGTGATTAAGTCTTCTGCTTCTAATAACGAATGAACAACGCTAAATTCAAATCCACTTAAAATCAAGTAAATCGTAATCGGTAAAGTATTAATTAAAAATAGCCATTTTGGATGCAATAGATTTTTCATGTTTTTTTGTTTGAACCACAAAAGACACAAAAGTTATTTTGAAATTTTCGTCAAAACTTTGTGTCTTTTATAGTTTAAGAATAGATAGAAACCAATTAAGAAAAATAGATAAACGAAAGTACCTTGAGCAACATGCAACCATTCGTATTGCTCGTTCCAAGTAGGAAAAATATGGTTCATTTTGATAATAGAAACAATACGTGATGTATTGGCTAAAATTGTTAAAATGTAAGCGATGATTATTGATGCGATGATTCCTGTTATTTTATGACTTTCGCTTCTCCCGCTGCGTCCCGATAACTCGGGAATGGCTCGGTAACCAAATAGTAGATAGTGATTTTTTGAACTTATCATCGAAAAACTAACGACAATAAATCCAATTAACCAAAAATTAAAACCAGAACAAGATTTGTCAATGACAATATTTAATAACGGTAAATGATAACCGTTTTCCATAGAAAAACTCATTGGAGAACCTGTAAAAAACGAAACCAAATAACTTACTGGTGTTAATAATATTTTCAAATCATCCGTTGCCAAATGTGGATAAATCAATTTTGCACCAATGAAAATCAACGCAACAATACCATAATATGGTAAATCGTTGATTGAATTTCCCGTTTTGATAGTTGTTATTTCCATATAAAATAATTTTAAAAAGCACTTTCAAATACAAAGTTAGTTGATTAATCAATAAGAAACAATAGTGTTTTGACTTTTTTTTCAGTAAAATCAAGTTGAATTGAAAAAATAATTCAATATTCTTACATTGTGACTGCAAAGCAAATTATAGATAAATAGAAATATGGAAACTTTAAAAATTGAATACAAAGATAATTACGCCATTGTCCAATTAGACAATGGAAAAGTCAATGCAATTGATACGAAATTGTCAAAAGAGTTGGGAGAAACTTTTCGAGCATTAGAGGCGAATGATGATGTGAAAGGTGTGATTTTAACTGGTCGTCCACATGGTTTTAGTGCTGGTTTAGATGTTCGATCAATGGCTGGAGGCGTAAAAATTGCAACGGAGTTTTGGACATATCATTTAGATATGTTGCAGGTTTTGGTACGTTTTCCGAAGCCATTTGTTTGTGCAATTACTGGTTATGCACCAGCTGGCGGAACGATTTTGGCGTGTTGTGCCGATTATAGAATCATGGGAAAAGGCGAAAAACACGTTATTGGAATGCATGAATTTAAAATGTCATTGCCGATTCCAGAATTGTTATCTCGAATTTACGCTTATACAATTGGTGAACGTTTGGCTTGGAAATCTGTTATGAATGCTCAATTGTTTCAAGCAGAAGAAGCACAAAAAATCGGCTTAGTAGATGAAGTCGCTGAAGTAGAAGATGTGTTATCATTAGCCGAAAGGCGATTGAAAAAATACATGAAAGTCTATTTACCAATGTTCGCTAAAACGAAACGTTATTTGCGTCGAGAATTACTGGAAGCTGTCGATATGACGATTGAGGAAATGTTACCAGAGATTTTGGCGGATTTTGATGATAAAGAGTTTGTCCAATATGTAGCGGCTTTTGTCCAATCATTAAAGAGAAAATAGAACCGAATTGTACTCGGTTTTTAATGTAAAAAAATCAGTTTGTTAAATTTGACAAACTGATTTTTTTGTACTCAAATACATTCAACTAAAAAATTAGTTAACAAAACATCAATATAGTTGTATAACTAATAAATTAGTTATACATTTGTTTTTAGATGTACATCTTTAATGTTTTATTCAATTATCTGATGTTAATTTTGTAATAAGTATCTCACCAAAAGTAGCAAAGAAATCCATACGTATGGTTACGTTTTATTAAGTCGAAAAGAACCAAAGGTATATGATAGTTTGGCAGATGCTTATGAGCAAAAAGGCGATATAGAATCTGCATTAAATATGTATGAAAAAGTCCTTGAAATCGAACCAAAACATGAACATGCAACAGAACGAATTGAAGCATTAAAAAAAGATTAGGCTAAGTATAAAACATAAGAGGTTGTCTCGAAAAACCTTGTGGTTTAGAGACAGCCTCTTTTTTGTTAAATTTATGAATTATATGTACTAATCTTTGATTATTTTTTTCGTCATTCGCTCACCAGAATTACTAATGAATGATACAAAATACTGACCATTTGGTAAGTTCGTCAAGTCAATTGTTGTAATTTCATTATTAACATTAATTGATTGTACCATTTGCCCTAAAGTATTGTAAACGAATACTTTACCAGTTTGTAATGTTTGTAAATTCAAAATTCCTTGTGTTGGATTCGGATATAATGCGACTGTTTTTTCTAACGAATTTTCAAAAACAACAATCTTAACTTTAGAATATTCAAATCGTCCATCTGTATCAATTTGCTTTAAACGATAATAGTTCGTTCCGTCAAAAGGAGTATTATCAACGAAGTCATAATAGTGCATTTGTACTGTTGTTCCGTGACCTTCTACAAAACCAATCGTTTCAAAATTACGACCATCTTGACTACGTTCTACTTGAAAACCTTTATTATTAATTTCTGTCGCAGTTGCCCACTGTAATGCACTTGTATTTTCTGCTTTTTCTGCTCTAAAGTCAATCAATTCAACTGGTACAACTGCACCAAAACTAATCGAATAATCTTCTATTTGTCCACCATCATTTGGATAATCCGTTGGTCCTGTAAAAACAGAACTTGCTCCATTATTATCAAAATCTGACATAATACGCATACGTAAACGAGTCGCAGCAGGTACAGAACCGCCACTTGCTGGTGTTGTAAAAGGAATCGAAAATATTGCACCATTTTTCAGACCACCAGCAGTTGGAGATTTAAAAATTTCTTCTCCTGCATCAGAAAAATCACCATTATTATTATAATCAATATAAACAGCTACGTGTTCATTCCAATTATTATTTCCAACACCAACTTGAACCGTTAAAGTATAAGCAGTATTATAATCCAAATCTACAGTCGGTTGAGAAGCAATACGATTTAAGTAACCACCATCATAATAACTTCCTTGAGATTTAAATGTCGTTCCATTTAATGTAATATCATAGATACCCATATTATCTGTTCCAGAGTTTGTGACACTTGCGGTAACAGCAGTTGGATAAGTACCTACTGGATTTTCATCTCCAATAGAGGTTTTGAAAGCAACTCTTGGTCCATCAATTGCTGCATGACAACGAGTGCGCTGGTCATTAGAAAAACCAGTGAAACAGTCATCTGATGAATAGTTCATAAAATTATGGATATACTCGTTTGAACCATTTGGTGATACACAAGTATTTGCGGTTGCACTGAATGCTGGACAGATACTTTCTGTTGTTTTATGTGGTGGAATGTCTGCACAACCATCATCATCCACACCAATTGTTCCATTTAAAGGCGGACAAGTATTACCATTTGGATCACCTTCAAATGTATGTAATAAATTTAAATAATGCCCAACTTCGTGATCGGCTGTTCCATTTCCACTAATTCCTGCTGTTCCAAAATCAAAACCTTGTGAAAGTGTCGGATCATAACCAAAACAACGAGCTTGACAGACTAAACCATCCTCTGAACCAGCGAATGAATTTGGCAAAGTGGCATAACCCAAAATTCCACCAGCTCCAGTTCCAATATCTACACCATCGATTTCTTTAACAATCCAAATATTCATATAATCTTGAGGATTCCAAATATAATCTGGCATTAAAGTACTTGCATGAACACCTGAAACATCTGCTCTAAGTCCATTGTTGAAATAGGTTGTTGCATAAGCTTTACCACTAATATCATGGCGTTCGATACCAGTTGTTGCACTTCCATCGGGTGCTACTTTTGCTAAAGCAAACTCAACATCCATTGGATTGTTATAATAGGTCGAACCCGAATAAGGGCCAATATTTTGAAAAGCATCATTTAAATTATCAATAGCACTTTGGATTTGAGCATCGCTAATATTCGGATATGTTCCTACGGCTTCACCATTATGAATAACATGAATAACGGTCGGAATCTTGGTAATACCCGAACGACTTGAAGCGGTATAACTTTTTGTAAATGCTTCGATTGTACGACGATGTGCTTCATAATTTGGATTTTCGGCTCGTGCCTTTTCTCTGATATTATCAAAGCCACATTGATGTTGTTGAGCAGTTATCTCATTAATTGAAAGTAATGTAATACTAATAAGTAATAGTAGTTTGGTAAAACTGATTTTAATAAAATTCATTATTTTAATTTTGAATAGACAATAATAGTTGTTTCTTATATTTTTGAATGAAAGACTTCACAAAAATATAAGATATACTAATATAGAGTGTCCAGAATGATGTTAAAGAAGTCTTGAATCCTGTTTTCATAATTTTAGACCTCTTGAAAGTGAGTGATTTCAACGAAATTTAAGAAAAGTTATTTTTAATAATATTTTTTAAAAACTTAATGTCGATAACCTTTCCAAGTTCCACCATAACGATAAAAACTTTGCTGCTTATACCACAAACAACAGGATTCACAGACAAAAACCCAGACTTTTCCTTTTTGATATTGAATACGATAAAGCGTTGTATGTTCTTCTTTACAGCGATGACAGATTTTAGTTTTCATAATGTTTTTAGTAAATTTTATATAATAATCCAGCGTTAAATTGTTGCAACGTAACGATTACTAAATTAAAAGGTTTAGGTTATGACGCTTATATCATAGTTGTTATTTTTAAGGTTTCACAACCAAAAATAACAATTATGAAAAAAATTAACGTATTTGTTTTTAGTTTAATATTGATTACTTTCTCTAATTGTAGTATTGTTCATTATTGGCAAAGTAGCAACGCAACCTGGGAAGAAACCGTAACGTTTATTGATAATCACAAAAATCATATTACAACGTTATACGCAAGTAGATTAGATTATGAAAACAATGCTAAAACGATTGAAACAATTGTTCTTGAAGATAATATTATGGTCATAAAAATTAAGCAAAACGATTCAAATGAAGCAGTACTTAGTTTTAAAATTCCGTTGAAAAATATCAATTCCGTTGAAGAATATGGCAACTTTTTTAGGATTTCATCACACGGTTCTTATTTTAATCAATATTTAGATTTAGAATTAACGCAAAGTTATGAAGAACTAACACTTCAATCTATGGATTATGAAATGTTTCCTCGCTTGTACAAAGCGTTTAGTCATATTGCAACATTGGCAACGAAAAAACGGCAACAAGATAGAAAAGATAAGAAAGAGAAATTTTAATAAGAAAATCGGAAAAAAAACGATTATGAAAGTTGATGTTATTCTTCCATCATTACTAACCTTTGTTTTAATAAAAAAGCCTTGTGAATCTGAAATTCACAAGGCTTTTATTATCTAAAATAATAATGGTTCAAATCCTAAATACAACTGCCAAAATAAAGTAAAGGCAATCAAAATTAGATACAAAGGACGGCGAACAAAAATGAATATTTGTTTTTTCTGAGCCATTGTAAATTCCATCCCTATACTCTCAAGCAAAAATGTATAAAATGTATAATAATTATTGTCACTTAAATCATGTAAATCATTGACAAGACATTTTTTAAAGACCAAAAATTGTAGAAAAATCAAGGTATAACCAGTTACCATTATATACCAAGAAAATAAAAATGGTCCAGTCCATCCAGCGACCAGTAGTAATAAGTGTAACCAAAATGCAGTATTTAATGTGCTTCCTTTTGTTGACATGGTTGTTATTTTTGGCTCTTTATGATTCTATGTGGTTTACAGTAGCGGCTGCTTTAGCTGCCGTATGAGTTTGTGATATTTTCGGCAGCCCCGAGGACTCGGGGCCG
>JBGCFH010000043.1:0-26567 GCA_045106825.1 Saprospiraceae bacterium
CTGTAAATTCCTTGTTTAACGTATTTATCGCCATCGGTTTCCATTTTTTCGCAGTTCGGTTGTGCGATTAGGAGAATGGAAGTGAATAGTAGTGTTATTGATAATATGTATTTCATGGTTTTTGGTTTTGTTAAGGTTTAGTGAGTTTAGTCATCAGGTGACTTGAAGTCACCTGATGACTTTTGCAAGGAATTTTCTTGTCGTTCGGCGACTTTTGTTCGCCTGTCGACTTATTATTTCCATAGATAACTTTGCATATTTCATCATCTTGGTTTTGAAAATAGTTTGTAAAATTGGACGGGCGACTTTGAGTCGCCTGTCCAATACATATCAATTATTCCTTCTTCTCTATCTCATCAATCCGACGTTCAAGTTCTTTCATCAAACTATTCGTTTGAACTGTATCATATTCTAAATGTATATCTTTCTGTAAAATCACGGTTGCAGAATCGTATAACATTTTCGCATCTTGATAATATTCCGCTTCTTCGAATGAAGTTCCTATCCGAAGTATTTCTTCTACATCTTGTTTATCTTTCGCTGCTTTTTCCTGCATCGCAACACCGAAGTTTTCTTCGGCCTTCAATCGTTGCTTTTGTCCATAAAAAAACAACACAATCGCAATCACACCAACGATTCCCGCCAAAATCGCCAAACCTGTTGCCCGTTTTCTTTTTGTCGTTTCGGCTTGAATCGCTGCCGCATTTCGTTCATTTTGCAGCTTCGTAGCGATGTCCTTAAACATCGCATACAACTCAAAATCAGCATCACCCTTTCTAACAATTTGAGTTTGTAGCAATGGTTTAAAATCATTAAAATTGATATTTTTGCCCAGATCTTCACCGAATAAAAAATAAGCATTAATTAAATATTGCCCTTTTTCACTAACGTGCATTTTGTAGTAGTTTGTAAGTTGTTCCTCCAAATCACCTAACGCCAAAGCAGATTGCAAAATCGGATCAATTAAGGTATCGTGACTGACCTCATAACTCATGCCGCTAACCGTATTCGGTTCTTGTCGCAGCAAGCGTTTATCGACCAAAGTCGTTAGAATATTGGTTGTTGCACCACGTTTTTCTAAAACTGCTTGGTCTAAACTAATTCGAGTATTCGGTGTAGAACTCGTATTTATCAATTGTGTTTCCACCAAATATCGAACAATCAACTGCTCAAATTCCGTAAAATTCGTCGCTTGATTATCTTGCGTTGTTGTTCCTTTGACGATATTCGTGTAATAATTCTGAACCACATTATCCAAACTATCAATATCCGTTTTCGAAATCGTCGATAGTTGTCGCTGCTGCACGACAGCTTCTACTTCTTGACAAATGATTTGTAATAAAAACGGTTCAATTGTTTGGTGATAACCTTTCGATAAAAAATCTAAAATATGGTCTAAAAATGCTGAATTATACGCAAAAGGCGACGTTGCAAAAGCGACATTTCCAAATAGCCTTTTTTCTAAATCATCCAATTGTTTTTGTGCAGGTGCTGCGATAGCTTCTCGTGCTTGTGTCCGATTTAGTGGCAACAAACCATAAAGGTTTTTCAAAATATTCGGCAAATAATCTGACAATCTATCCAAATAACTCAATCTATCTGACCGAATTCCGACCAAGATTTTCAACGCCATATCGTTATTGGTAAACTGTATTTTGTCGGCGTTATTTTCCAAATATTGATTAGAATTATCGGCAGTTTCGTAAAGTCGTTTCTGAAAATCTTCGGGAATTCTATCATTCACCAATTCCGAAAACTCTCGACCAAACTCCTCAACCGCAGCTTTCGGATACGTAAACACTTCCTCAAATTGATCTAAAACCAGTAACACACCATCAAAATCTTGAAAATCCCATTGCAAGGTTTTGAAATATTGCCAAATACTCGGATTTTTAAGATTCAAATCCTCAAAAAATAAACTATTTTCATCTATCAATTCTTCTTTTATTCGATTGACAAAAATAGATTTTGGCGTTGCTGTCGAACCATCTTGATACGAACCAAAGCGAACAAAAACGGTTAGAAAATTATTATTTTCTTCAAATTTTGGAATCAATCCTGCATTCAATAACGAAGATTTTCCTAAACCTGATTTTCCATGCAAAACCGTGAGTTTATGGACATTCAAGTATTTATACAAACCTTCAATATCATCACTTCGCCCAAAAAAAACGCTGCGATAATCTCGGGAAAACGGTTGAATTCAAGGATAACGATTTATCTTTTTCATGCGATTTTATTTTTTACATCCGTGATTAATTCCAATATTGTATCTAAGATAATTGTGCTTTCCGTATCGGCTTCATCTCTTGTTATTACTCCTTTTCGCTTGTTATATTTATAGCGATTAAATCGCCCTCGAATCGTTTTGATAAATGCTTTTTCCAAGTTTACTTTTTCAAAATAACCTTCCAACAGCTTCAACGTATCTATATAAACGCTTTCGCCATCTTCTATCAATTCTTCTTCTAATTGTGCTAATTCTCGTTCGATTTTTTCTTTTTCGGCTTTCGCCAATAATAGATTGTTCGTTGTTCCATTTTCTGCGAAATATTTCGCCAATGTCTTCAGTACAGGAACAGTATCTTCCTCTAAAATCATCAATTCCAATGGCAAATGATTTTCGTTTAATCCATCACGAATATTATCGTTATTCACCAAAGTCGGTGCATCGCCTTCTGAATTCTTGAAGTTACTCAGTTTGTGCATTAGCAACGGAATGTACCATTTTGTCAAATCAAAACCGATAAAGACAAAAAAGTTGGCTTCTGTCAAGCGATTTTGCAATTCCAACGGCAGTTTATGTTCTTCACCAATCACCGAAATAAAAAACTTGAAAAAGTTGTCATAAGTCGTAATCAACGAGTTTTCATCTTCAATACTTCCGAATAAATTGTAGAGAATCGGTAGTTTTGAATCTGCTTCTTTTGTTTCAAAATTGCCTTTATGCGAAAAATACTTAAAGTTGATTTTATCCGCTTCAAACGCATTCCGAATAAATAAATCAGGTGACAAAGAAATAATTGCACTAAATGGAATTTGCGGAAACGTACGATAAACGGAATGTGGCTGAACGGTTTTATAATAATTCTTAATCGCCATATTCAACCGCATTTTATTGGTCGAAGATGGTTTTTTATCCTTAAAAATGAATAAGTTATCATAGCTAAAATCCAAATCTTGAAACCTCGAATTTGTTTCCATTCGCTTCCGAATCTCTCGAAACATCTTATTCCCATCTTCATCCATAGAAAATTGTGGACCTAAAAAAAGGATACAATTTCCTTGATTAATGGCATTTAAACAGAGTTGAAAATCGGTATTGTTCAGCATTTTTTGAAGTTGATGAGGTTTTATATGATGCAAATATTAGTAAATTTAACAAATTTATCAAGAAGATTCGCAGTTTATCATCGTCACACACAACAAGCAAACGATGGCAGCAGTTGATGTGATTTATGGTGTGACGATGGCAGAACAAGGTGTTTCAGAGTTGTACCTGTTTATTCTCGGACGTTGGCAGAATCGTAAAAATAGTGAAATAGTCATCAAGTGACTTGTGTGTGATACACTCAATCAAATAACATTGCTAATATCTTAATGAAGAGTCAATAATAAACTCGACAAAGAATGGATTAAGATTTTTTGTCGAGGTTATTGTTTATTCTTCACTTATGTAAGAGGTTCAACAAAATTAAATTGATTTTAAATATTGATTATCAGCTCATAAGTTATTGATTATCAGACCTGGCAAGCTTTAAAAATCTGTCGGGTCTTTCTATATACAGATTTAATCAAGATTTCATTTTGATTAAACGCATTCATTTTCATTCTTTAATCTTTACTCGAACAGCATCTGCCTCAAACTCAAAAAAAGTATCATTCACACTTGGATATTGATATTTGATTTTACTAAAAATAATTTCGTCACCTTCTTTCAGATTATATAATTCATCAATTCGCTCCATATAAACATCTTGTAATGGCTCGTTTATGACTTTATTAATAATCAGTTCATTATCTCGAAAAACAGTAATTCTTGTATTTGTAATCATAATCGGTTTATCATAAAACTTGTGATAAGCCTGCATATACAGTCTTGATTTCAACAATTGTTTTGTGGTCAAATGATACACACCATAATCATTGGGTTGAAATGGAGGAAATCCAATTCGAAAATCCATTAGTATAATTTTCAATCGCTTTTTGTGAAATATAATCGTTTTTCCATCTTCTATTTTATTAAAATAAACCCAACCATAACCTTTTTTATAATTTGATGGCGTATAATTCCAGGTACAATTTCTGTCCGATTTTGTTAATTTTCCATTATCCGTAGTCAAAAAAAAATCATTACAAGTTATACCTTCTACCATCGTTATAATTTGATTATAGGTCGAAAGTTTGGCAGCATATTCACCATGTTCGGCTTTATATTGTACCTCAAAAGCTACAACTTGAGCAGAGATATACATTGGAAATAATAAAAATATTAATAGTAGATTTTTCATAGATTATTGATTTATAAATTCAAATAACCAATTTTGCTTAGTATTATAACCTTTAATCTTTTTAGTAATTTCTCCATCAGCGTTAACTAATAACAACGTTGGTGAACTTTTCGTTTTCAACTTCTTACCTAATTTTCGGCATTCAGAACCGATTTCAATTGTACCGTTTTTTGAATGAACTTTAGTCGTTTCACATTCTACAATGACATCAAAAGTAATCGGATTTAAATCATAAAACTTTCGGAGATCAGACAAAGGTCTTTGAATGGTATCATTAAAACTATTAAATTGAATAAGCGAATTTTCAAATATTAGTAATACTTGTGGTATTTTTTTGCGTTGTTTCTCAAATTGTTGCAAATCTTGTAACACCTTCATCGCAGCCTCACAACCGATAAAACCATGAACAACCAATGTTTTTTCATTTTCTTTAAAATAGTCATTCGTAATTAATTTTCTGTCAACGGTGTAATGTTCCAGCTCTGGAAATTTTTTAGGTTTAAACAAGTCTAAGTTGAGGCTGAAAATTATGATTAAAATAAGTAAATTTTTCATTGATTTTTTAAAATCTAAAATAGAAAAATTCAACAATTAATTGAAAAATAATCTTCAAGATTTTAGATTAGGAATGGGAATTAAATGTACTGATTTATTGATAAGTTTATTAGTGTATAAACTAAAAAAGCTACTCATTTCTGAGTAGCTTTTGTGTTTTCGGGGTACCTAACCGGATTCGAACCGGCGACCCTCGGTACCACAAACCGATGCTCTAACCAACTGAGCTATAGGTACCATCTATTAAAGTGACGCAAAAGTAAATAAGTTCCACTTTAAAAAAGAATATTTTAGAAACTTTTTTTAAAAAAAAGTAATTTTTTTTCTAACCTAATAATGCAATCAAAATACCTGCTGCAACTGCCGACCCGATAACACCTGAAATATTCGATGACATCGCATATTGTAAGATATGATTACTTGAATCATATTTCAATGCTAATTTATTTGCTTCACGAGAAGCCATCGGCACAGCACTTAGACCGGTTGCTCCGATTAACGGGTTAATTTTCTTTTTAGAAAACAAGTTATGGATTTTTACCGCAAAAATTCCACCCATCATAGAGATAGCAAAAGCGACAAATCCACCGACGATAATCATTAATGTTGTCGTATCTAAGAATGAAGCAGCGGTCATCGTTGAGCCGACAATCAATCCTAAGAATACAGTCGCAACATTCATTATCGTATCTGAAGCCGCCTTAAATAAACGGTTGGTACTTGCTCCGATTTCTTTAACTAAGTTTCCAAACAGCAACATGCCGACAAGCGGTGCAGCCGTTGGTACAATCAAACAAACAACTAAGGCTAATGCTATTGGAAAAATAATTTTAACCGTTTTTAAATCCTTAATTTTGACTTTGTTTGGATAGAGTTTATCCTGTTTTTTCATATGGATTTTAAACTCTTTCTCCGAAATCGTCATTTTGGCTACTAAAGGCAAAATAACAGGAACTAAAGCCATATAAGAATAGGCAGCAATCGCAATTGGCCCTAAAAGATGTGGTGCTAATTCAATCGCAATAAAGATAGCTGTTGGGCCATCTGCACCTCCGATAATTCCCAACGCAGCAGCTTCTTGTGCTGTAAATCCTAAGGCAACGGCTGAAATTAGTACGATAAAAATCCCTAATTGTGCGGCAGCACCAAAGAAGGCTAATCGCAAATTCCGTAACATTGGACCAAAGTCTGTCATTGCTCCAACGCCCATAAATATTAATGGTGGTAAAATCGTTGTTTTAATCAACGCATCGTACAACAAATTCATAATTCCACCGTAATCATCTGCTGCCATTTCTCCACCGGGGAAGTTGGCCAACAATACACCAAACCCAATCGGTACTAATAGCAACGGTTCATACTCTTTTCGGATGCCCAAATAAAGTAGGACACCTGCTATTACTATCATCAACAACGACCCAGGACTATCCAGAAGATTGTCGAAAGCCGTCATTGTATATATTTTATCAAAAATTTCCATTTGTTGTTTGTGTTTAAATGTTCGAATGTTCAATTGTTCGAGTGTTGATTAACATTCAAACATTTGAACGTTCAAACACTCGAACATTTAAGCTAACTTCACAATCGCATCATCCTCTTCGACATCTTGACCATCTTTGAAGCAAATTTCAACAACTTTTCCTGCTTTATCTGCTGTGATAGCGTTGATTACTTTCATGGCTTCGATATAAGCAACGGTTTGTCCAACGATGATATCGTCACCAACTTTGATTGGTGTTTCAGACGAATCTTTCGTTAAATAAAATTTACCCTCTAATGGTGCAAGAATTTCTGCTTTAGCTTCAGTCGTTGGAGCTGTAGGCGTTTCTTCCATTTTGATAACTGGAGCATTGGCTTCTTCTACCTCGTTTTCATCATAAGATACTTTGACTACAAAGCGTTCACCGTTTACCGTTACATTTAATTTTTTCGGTTGGAAATCAGCAGGTGCAGTTGGCGTAGGACTTGCAGCAACTGGAGTTGGATTTTCTTTAGCAGCTTTTTTAGCTTTGCGTTCTGCCAAATCTGCTAAGAAATCTTTTTTCGCTTGACCTGATTTATATGCTTCATACTGTTTTGGATGCATTGCATATTCCATCAACTCTTCATCGTCTTCGCCAGTGTCCCAACCTTTTTCTGCCATCTTTTGACGGAAGTCATCCAAAGCATCTGGATATAAGTCTTGTGGATGACCAGTATAAAACTCACGATCTTGTTGCTTTGCTAAAGCAAGGATTTCATCACCTAATTTACCGGGTAATTGTCCTGAACGACCTAATAACATTCCCCAAGTGTTTTCATCAATGATTTGCCAACGAGCTTTGCCTTTAAAGCTATTCATTGCATTCATCAACGAAACATTTTTCACATACTGACTATAAGGTGTTACTAATGGCGGATAACCAAATTGTGGCCGAACATATTGAACTTCTTTAAATAATTCAATCAACAAATCATCTTGCGTCACTTCTGGCTTATTGCGTTTACGTAGCCATTTATTTAATCCTTTGATATTATTCTCTAAATCAGCCATCAAACTTCCCATCATTCCACCTGGTAAACCTGGAGCAATTACTAAAGAATTCAAATAACGATTTAATGGATTAATATAATATCCCAAATAATCAGCAATAAATTCTTTATTCAATGCACGGACTTTCATGTACGCATCCATATTAATATCTGGAACTTCATAACCTGCATCTCGCAACATTTCATGAACTGTCAAAAGATCAGCGTGACCTGTTCCCCAAGATAACGGTTCCATTCCTACATCAACGATATCAGCACCATTTCTAACGGCTTCTAAAGTAGAAACAATAGAAAAACCGGTAGTTGAGTGTCCATGATATTGAACAATGATTTCTGGTTTATAATCTTTAATACCTTTGACCATTTTACCAATAGAAACTGGTCGTCCGATACCAGCCATATCTTTGATACAGATTTCGTCTGCACCAGCATCAATTAATTTTTTCGCTAAATTGACATAATATTCAACCGTATGTACTTCTGAATACGTAATACTCAAAGCAGCTTGAGCAATCATTCCACCAGCTTTGGCATATTTGATAGAATCAGCGATATTTCGATAGTCATTTAAACCATCAAAAGAGCGAGAAATATCCGTTCCTTGCTTTTTCTTTACTTTGAACATCAGTTTACGAACATCGGCAGGAACTGGACTCATTCTGATTCCGTTCAATGCACGTTCTAACATTTGTGTTTGGATTCCTGCATCGTTAAATGGTTGTGTCCATTTACGTACAGCGACATTTGGATTTTCGCCAAATAGTAAATTTACTTGTTCAAATCCACCTCCGTTTGTTTCTACTCTTGAGAAACAACCCATTTCTATAATGTGCGGTGCGACTTTTGTCAACATATCAACAGTCGGTACATATTTTCCTGACGACTGCCACATATCTCTATAAACGAGTGCTAATTTTATTTTTCGTCCCATGTTTCTGGTTACTTGATACTGGTTACTGGTTACTTCTATAAATGATTAATTAACCAATAACTAATTGACTAATTAACTTTTTTTATTGAAGTTACTTTTCCTTTTCCTTTAGTTACGATTTCGACTGCGGCAACTATGGCAGCCATTTTTTGAGGACTGATGTCTTGTCGGATATCAGCTAAATTAGTAGCGGGCTTTTTGATACTCGGAACTTCTTTAGTAATTCGGTTGACTGCCCAAATCAAAACCCTTCCAGTCACAACAACAAGTGCTAAAACGGTAAAAACGGTAATCATACCAATTAGTAAATAGCCAAATGCATCAATGATTTCTGGCTTCATTGGATATTTTAGTTTTAATGTAGTGAAAGTCAAAATTTTAACTAAAAAAAATTGACTTTTGGTTAAATATTTAACTGAATTGAAATACACAGATAATTCTCAAAGTGTAAATTTAACAAAATGACAATTATAACAACAATTTTGTTTTGAATTTTATTTAAAAAATCATACTTCAAAATAAGTCTTAATTACCATATTTTGAATAAAACGTATGATTTAATTAATTTTTAATAACAAAATTAGAAAGTGTAAACGATACCTTTAACAATTTGGATTATAATTTCGTACAAAAAAATTAATTTTTATCCCAATCTTCTTTATAAATGCTGAGTAGTTACTGTTAATTTAAGAAGAACTAATTTGAAGAAATCAGGAATTTGGAACTCTTTTAAGTCTTCACAAGTTATAAATATGTTTTTGACAGTATTGCAATACAAATAATTGAGTTTATAATATAATATCAATGAAAATTTTGTTTTGCATATTTCTAATCAAATAAATTATTAAATATTGAAAAATTATTATTAACAATGATTTAAGGGTTGGTTTTACTCAAATAATTAGACAGAAATTAATGCTTGAATCCAGTTATCTAAAACGATGAAATGGCGTAGATTAAATGGTCAGCCAATTGAATTACCAATCAAAGATGCGGTCGATAAGACGCTTCAAAGAGAGATTGCACAAGGTCATAAGATGAAAGTCTGTATTGGTACAGATTCTCAAGTGCGAGGAAGTATTGTAGGGTTTGCAACGGTTATTGTGTTCTTGCGTGAAGGTCGAGGTGGATTTATGTACATTCATAATTACAGAAAGGACAAGAAGAACATGAGCCTTAAAGAACGTATGATTTTGGAGGTTGGCAAATCTGTAGAAGTAGCGTATAGTCTTTGTGATTTATTTGACAAATACGATGTTGAAATGGAAGTACATGCAGATATTAATACCGATCCGAGTTTTAAATCAAATGTTGCTTTGCGTGAAGCAATGGGTTATATATTAGGAATGGGGTTTGTTTTCAAAGCAAAACCAAATGCATTTGCAAGTTCTACTTGTGCAGATAAAATGATTTAACGATTACTTCGTTGACCACCGAGATTTCGGGGCAAGCGGAAAATAAAAAGGCAAATTTCGATAAATCGAAATTTGCCTTTCTTTATACTTACAAAAGTTTTTCCAATTCACTTTCCAAGGAGTTCGTACGATGTGGATCAATAGCTACAATTTTTCCTTCTTTATCTAACAAATACGTTTTTGGAATGCCTGTAACGCCATAATCTTTAGCTGGTGCACAATCCCATTTTTTTAGATCAGAAACGTGATATTTCCATGTTAAGTTATCTTGTTGAATCGCATTTTGCCACTTTTGTTTTTCGGATTCTACATACTGAGCTGCACGAACTTCATCACCACCAAATCTACGTTTTGTCATTTCATCTAAACCGTCAAGAGAAACACTAAAAACGGTAAATCCTTTATTCTTATATTTATTATACATTCTAACAACTTCAGGATTGTTCATACGACAAGGACGACACCAAGCTGCCCAAAAATCTAACAAAACGACTTTTCCACGTAAATCACTCAATGAATAAGTTGTTCCATCAGGACTTGGCAATGAAATATTCGGAGCTTCTACACCAACTCGAATTTTCTGCATCGCTAATTGATTCTTGATTGGTGAAAGTACCGCCAAATAATCTTGAACATAACGAGAACTCGGATAAGCAGCCGAAATCTTTTTAATCGCTGTTTCATGGATTTCCATGATTTGTTCTGGTTTTGGATAGTTCAACATTTGTGCTGGAGGCAATACAGTATATGTCCAGAAACCTGCAACTAAAGGATTTGAAGTTGTATCTACTATTGTCTTAATATTTCCTTCTTTTAACGCATTTTGCTGCGATAATAAAAACATCTGACGACCAAGATTCTTATATAATTCAGAACTTTGAGATCCGCTAATTTCATATTGTAAATTTGGCACTTTTACTAAGTCTGCATTCACTGTGATATTAGATTCTGAACCATCTAAAACCATAACTAAACGCTTATCATTTACTCGTAAACGATAAACACCAGCATTGATTCCAGTAGCACTTAACTTAAAATTACCATTTGCATCAAGTGTTGCTTTTTCAACAGGATTAAATTGATTATTATAAAATACTTGATCAAAATAAACTTGCAAATTCTCACCACCTTTCAATGTTCCAGAAACATTGATTGCAAATCCATCGCTTGCTATCGTTACTTCTTGTTGCTGCTCATTCGTTGCATCCGTTGCAGCAGTTTGTGTATCGTTACATCCTATTATTGCCATCAAAGCAATCATTAAAAATGGAAGAATATTTATTTTCATATTTTTATAATTTTCAATTTCTATTATTTTTTTTTGATTAAAATAGTTGGAAAGCATTTCAAAAATGCCTTCCAACTTCAAATCTATCATCAATTCGTCAAACTACTAACGGTCTAACTCCTCACCTATCGCATTATCATAATCCACTTTCCAATCTGTTGTTTGACCAAAATCTTCTCCATCAATCGTCAAAGTATTCGTTTTAACTGTTCCGATTTTAGTAACTTTCACACCATTTGAAGCAGCGTATTTCTGAATTTCTTTAGCTTTGTTTGCTTTGACAGAAACGACTACACGACTTTGGCTTTCACCAAATAGGTAAGCATCTTTACGAATATTTCCTGTTGTATTAATATCGAAACCAAGTCCGCCAGCCATTGCTGATTCTAACAAAGATATAAATAATCCACCTTCAGAAACGTCGTGAGCAGACTGTATTAACGAATTTTTAATTAATTTCTTAACAGTATCTTGCAATGCAAACTCTTCTTCTAATTCAAAATGCGGAACTGGAGAATGTTTCACGCCATGAATGTGTTGCACATATTCCGAACTTCCCAAACCTTCGTGCGTTTCACCCAAAAGGTAAATTTCGTCACCTTCATTTTTGAAATCCAACGTCATATATTTATTCGCATCGTCTAAGATTCCTAACATTCCGATTGTAGGCGTTGGGAAAACAGGTTCGATAACACCACGAATATTTGATTGATTATAGAAACTTACATTTCCACCAGTTACAGGCGTTTCAAACTTTTTACAAGCGTCGCCCATTCCACGAAGTGCATTGACAAATTGGTAATAAACACCTTTATCATAAGGATTTCCGAAGTTCAAACAATTCGTAATTGCGACCGGTTCTCCACCTGAACAAACTACGTTTCTTGCTGCTTCCGAAACCGCAATCAAACCACCTTTATATGGATCTGCATATACAAACGCAGAATTACAATCGGTCGTTACTGCCAATGCTTTTTCCGTTCCTTTCACTCTCACAATCGCTGCATCTGACGGACGGTTTGTACTCATCGTTCCTGTACGAACCATCGAATCGTACTGCTCATAAATCCAACGTTTTGACGCAATATTTGGAGAAGTTGATAATTTTTTTGCTGTCGCAATATAATCTGTAGGTTCTACAATCGTAGATTGGTCAAAGGCTTCTACTTTATCCAAATAAGCTGGACGTTCAAACTCTCTTGCATAAATTGGAGCACCACCACCAAGTACCAAATCGTGTGCTGGAACATCCGCCACAACTTCGCCATTTGATTCAAAAACAACTCTTCCGTTATCCGTTACTTCACCGATTAAAGCACATTCTAAATCCCATTTATCAAAAACAGCCAACAATTTATCTTCTTGTCCTTTATGACAAACGATTAACATACGTTCTTGACTTTCAGACAATAAGATTTCAAACGGTTTCATGTTCGCTTGACGAGTCGGTACAACATCTAAGTTAATTTTCATTCCAGTTCCACTTTTCGCACTCATTTCTGAAGTCGAACAAGTAATTCCGGCTGCTCCCATATCTTGCATTCCGACAATTGCACCAGTTTTGATAGCTTCCAAAGTTGCTTCTAACAACAATTTTTCTTGGAAAGGATCACCAACTTGAACTGCTGGTAAATCTTCTGCTGAATCTTCCGTTAAATCCGCTGATGCAAATGTTGCACCGTGAATACCGTCTTTTCCGGTACGAGAACCGACAATGAAAACAGGATTTCCTGGGCCATCAGCACAAGCTGAAACGGTTTCTCCAACTTTCACAATTCCAACAGACATCGCATTTACCAAAATATTTTGGTTGTAACAATCATTGAAATACACTTCGCCACCAACAGTCGGTACACCAAAACAGTTACCATAACCACCAATTCCTTCTACAACTCCGTGAACTAAATGTTTTGTATGCGGACGTTCGATATTTCCAAAACGCAATGAATTCAATGCCGCAATCGGTCTTGCTCCCATTGTGAAAATATCACGGTGAATTCCACCAACACCAGTTGCTGCACCTTGATATGGCTCAACTGCCGATGGATGATTGTGTGATTCAATCTTAAACGCACACGCCAAACCATCACCAATATCGACTAAACCTGCATTCTCTTCACCTGCTTCGACTAACAATCTTTTACCTTCACGAGGTAATTTTTTCAAATAGGTAATCGAATTTTTGTACGAACAATGTTCTGACCACATCACTGAAAAAATACTCAACTCCGTAAAGTTGGGCGTTCTTCCCATGATTTCACAAATACGGTCAAATTCTTCTGGTAACAAACCCAAATTTTGGGCAATTTCTACATTTGATTGATTATCAGTCATTTCTGAACAGTTTATCCCGAAATCTCGGGAGTTGACGGTTAACGGTTGACAGCGGACGGTTTTCCGCAGTATTCCGTATTTACCTTATTTTTTGTTAATTAAAATTGCTTTTTAAAATAAGGTGCAAAGATAAGAAATTTGATAATTAAAATAGAATAGTAAAATGGCAAAACTCAAAAGATAAATAACAATCATTTGCCTACTTGTTTTGGTTTAATTACTTATCGTTTTTATTTATTATTGTAACTTGTGATAATTAATTATTAAATATTCATGTTTCATTGATATTTCATTTAAAAATGAAAATATTACGTTTTGCCTTGTAAAACAATCATCTCGTACAGGTTTTTTATTAAAAAAAGCAAAAATATTTTTATGAAAAAATTCAAGTTGCGAATTAAATTATTAAAAAACCTGTGTAAAAAAGCATTTTACGAAGCAAAATTTAACAATCGTAATCTCTATTTTACGTTTCAGCAAAACATGAATAAATATTATAGTAATAATGAACCAACTTATAATCAATCAAAATCTTGCTATCAATAATAAATTTGAGGCTTATCCAAAACACATTCAACCCAAAATACAATTTCTCAGAAAATTGATTCTCGAAACCGCAGCAGAAAACGATGTTTCAACTATCGAAGAAACATTAAAATGGAATGAACCAAGTTATTTGGTCAAAAAGGGAAGTACGATTCGAATAGATTGGAAATCAAAAATGCCAAATCAATATGCAATGTATTTTAAATGTACAAGTCGATTAGTGCCAACCTTTAAGGAAGTTTTTGGGGATTTATTTAATTATGAAAATAATCGAGCAATTTTGTTTGCTTTGGAAGATGAAATTCCTGAAAAGGAACTGAAAGAATGCATTCGATTAGCATTGCAATATCATTCATTGAAAAAATTACCAAAGTTGGGAATGTAATTGATTTAACCTAATTCGAGTTGTGCATCAGAGTGATTTTAATTGTTATTAAAGTATTTCAACAAATTGAAATATTATACTCACTCAGATTATCACAAATTTTCACAAATAATTTTATTGATAAGCGAATAAAGCTATAATTTATAAGGTAAATAATATAAAATCTGTGTTGGAATCTGTGTGAGCATTTTTTGATACATTTTGCCCTTTAAAATAATAAGGAAAACAGTTTTCTGATAAAAAAAGTAATAAATTGTGGTCTTTTTAAAATTGATAAGGATTGACTTCAACTAAATCAAGTCAACCATTACTTAAACACTATTATTATGAAAATCAACTTTTTGAAATTTGGATTTTATGCTATTATGTTGTCTATGGGAATTTTTATGACTGCTTGTGGTAACGGTGAAGAAACACACGATCATGACCATGATCACGATCAACATCAACACCAGCACGAACATCAACACCAACATGAAGATGGAGAACATGATCATGACCACGAAGGTCATCAACATGAACAAGGTCAAGAACATGAAGGTGGAGAAGAATCTTCTTCTATTGATAAAACTGGAAAAGAATATACATCAGCTTACATTTGTCCAATGCACTGCGAAGGCAGCGGAAGCGATAAAGCAGGAACTTGTCCAAAATGTAAAATGGCTTATGTGGAGAATGCCGAAAATGAGTAATAATTTTTCAGAGGCTGTCTCAAAAGTTGAAGTCCATTACAAATGGACATAAATATTATTTGTAATGGACTTCAGTTTTTAGACATGCTCTTAGAACAATCTCTTTATTATTTACCTAACCAAAACAACGTCACCTTTTTTCATTTCTTCTTCTCCACCAAACGGTTTATAACGAATTAAATACATATAAGCGCCATTTGGCACTCGTTTGCCTTGATGAATGCCGTCCCACTCTCCATTCGGATTATTATAAATAACTTCTCCAAAACGATTAAAAACTTTAAACTCTATTATATCAACTTTTGTGAATGCAACAACTCTAAACACATCGTTTTTACCATCGCCATTAGGTGAAAATGCTGTTGGTATTTGAACATCATTTTCTGTCGTTGTTGTAATAACGACTTGAGTAATAACTGGTGGACAATCATTAAATTGTCCTGAAATGGTGAATATAGTTTCTTCATTGATGATTGTCGTAATACTCGAACCTGTAGCCGAAAATCCATCAGAATTTACCCAAGTATAAACGACACCAGCTATTGGATTATTCACTTGAAGATTAACTTCTGTTCCTGCAGTAACCGAGAAATCACTTCCAATGTCAATCGTATAAGGCGAAGGGCCAGTAATTACAAAATCTTCTGTTTTTATACAATTTGTAATAATATCAGTTACCGTTACCAAATAATCTCCAGATTGAAGATTAGCAATAGTTGGGGTTGTACCGCCATTCGACCAACTATAAGTAACAGGATTATTCGTATTAATTGCGGCTACGGTAATTCGACCGTCATTACCCAACGGACAATCATTATCAACTTCTTCGATAATATCAATATCAAATGGTGTAATTTCAACTATAATATAGTCTGATGTTAAAGTACAATTATCATTATCCGTGATTGTCACGTTATAATTACCGCTCGTAAGTCCTGTTGCATTGGGCGAATTTCCTGTATTTGCATTTGCTGACCAAGTGTAAGTATAAGGTTGATTTCCACCAGAAACCATTAAATAAATGCCGCCACTTGCTTCACATCCAAGTTGAATAATTGAATCCGCAACTGATAAATCAGCCGAACCGTTTACTGTTATAGTCTCTAAAATTGAACAGTTATTACCATCAGTGACAACCAAATCGTAATCGCCAGGAGTTAAGTTATCAACCGTATTTACGTTATTTGGTGTGTTTGACCAAGAATAGGTAAATGGCGATGTTCCAGTGTTAATGTTATAAGTAATTGAACCGTTATCGTCTCCACAAGTCGCATCCGTAACAGTTGCATTTCCTGTTAAAACAGTTGCTGCATTTAAGGAAACATTTAAAACAGTATCACAATTAAAAGCATCGGTAACAGTAATTGTGTAATTTCCACCAATTAAATTGGTAAAAATATTTGTATTACCAATACCAGCTACCGACCAAGTATAAGTAAACGGTGCAACACCAGATGTTGGTGTAATTCCGATTGTTCCAGTATTTGCTTGACATTGTGGATGAATAATTGTTGTGTTTACGACCAGATTAGACGAACTTCCAAAAGTAATTGTATTTGATACTTCTGAACAACCTGAAGCATCTGTTACTGTTACTGTATAAATTCCTCCTAAAAGATTATTGGCAATATTAGAATTTCCTGCATTCGTATTTGGTGACCAAGTGTAACTATATGGAGGATTTCCACCAGAAACATTAGCCGTAATATTTCCATTTTGTCCACAAGCTGGTGGATTTTCTACCGTTGAAATCAAAATAGCAGAAGGCGAACCAACGGTTGTTGTTTCAACGGTTGTACAATTACTCGCATCTGTTATTGTAACGGTATAAGAACCTGGTGCTACGTTTTGTGGATTTTGTCCACTCAAACCATCAGACCAAAAATAAGTATAAGGACTTGTTCCGCCAGATGTTGTTGCTTGGATTTCGCCATCACTTGTATTGAAACAAGTAGCTGGTGTATTATTGAAAGTTGCGGAAATTCCTGCTGGAGCAGTTAACGTTGCAGTTGTATTTGCGGTGCAACCGTTCGCATCTGTAACGGTAACATTGTATGTTCCTGTTGCTACATTTTGTGGATTTTGTCCACTCAAACCACCAGACCAAGCATAAGTAAGTGGAGCGATTCCACCATTTACAGTCGTTTGAATCGAACCGTTTGAACTGGTGTTACAAGTTGGATTTGTTGCCATTGTTGTAACTGTAAAATTGGCTGGTTCTGTAATTGTAGTTGATAATGTTGTTTGACAATTATTATCATCTGTAATTGTAACAATATAATTTCCTGCTGGAATATTTGATAAATTTTGTGTCGTTGCATTAGTCGACCATAAATAACTGTAAGGAGAAGTGCCTCCAGAAATGGTTGTTGCTACGTTTCCATTATTGCCACCAAAACAATTTACATTTGTTCCGCTAATTGTTCCATTTAATTGTGTTGGTTGAGTTATCGTTGTCGTTTGTGTCGCTGTACAACCGAATACATCGGTGACGGTTACGGTATAAGTATTTGGTGCTACGTTAGAAATATTTTGATTGGTTGAACCATTTGACCAAAGATAAGTATAAGAAGGAGTTCCTCCATTTACGGAAGTTTGAATACTTCCATCATTAGCATTAAAACAAGAAATATTGGTTGATGTTAAAGTAACCGTTATTGGATTTGATTGACTAATATTTATCGTTTTCGTCTTTTGACAGCCATTTGCGTCTGTAACTGTCACGTTATAATTTCCTGCCGTTAATCCTGTTTGTACTACACTATTTCCACTTAATCCTTGCCAATTAATGGTATAAGGTGACGTTCCACCTCCGATTAACAACTGAATAGATCCTGTATTTCCACCATTACAACTAACATTTGTTACATTTTCATTAATAACAATATCATTAGGCTGTGTAATAATCGCAACTGCCGTATCAATACAACCGATTCCATCCGTAACGGTTGCTGTATAAGTATTAGCAGACAAGTTTATTGGATTTTGTGTACTTCCTAAACCATTATTCCAACTAATAGATAAAGGCGATTGTCCACCATTTATATTCAAATTAATACTTCCATCATTGGCATTAAAACAAGAAATATTGGTCGGAATTGCGGTTGCTTCCATTGAAGCACCATTAGAATTGACGGTTACACTTGTTGTCCCAAAACAACCATTGGCATCTGTAATCGTAACACTATATGTATTTGGTAATAAGTTCGTCGGGTTTTGTGTTGTTCCTGCTCCATTATTCCAACTAAAAGTATAAGGTGCTAAACCACCAGAAGCCGTCAAGTTGATTGTTCCATCAGCAACTGTATTACAAGTTGCAGGTGTTGTCGTTGTGCTTGTCGCAATATTTGTTGTTGAATTAACAATTCCATCTTCTGTAATCGTACAACCATTATTATCAGTGATTGTCGCTGTATAAGTACCTGGTATTAATCCACTAAGGCTTGTTGTACTTCCTAAATTATGACTCCAATTAATCGTATAAGGCGAACTTCCGCCATTAACATTCAAATTAATCGTACCAGTTGTTTGCATACAATTTATAGTAGAACCAGTTGCATTTGCGGTCAAAGCAGTTAATGGTTGATTAATAACTCGTTGTTCGGTAATTGTACAATTATTATCATCAACAACGGTCACCATATATGTTCCAGCTGGAATATTTGTTAAATCCTGTGTTGTTGCATTATTTGTCCAAGTGTAAGAATAAGGCATTGTTCCACCATTTACCGAAAGGTCAATCGTTCCATCAGCACCTCCAAAACAACTAACATTTGTTCCTGTAGAAGAAACAGAAATTGGCGAATTTGGTTCTGTCAAAATAATTGAAGCAGTATCTTGACATTGATTACCATCAGTTACCGTAACGATATAGGTTTGATTCGCAACTAAACCTGTTGCGGTATTACCAAATTGTTGTGGTGTTGTGTTCCAATTGTAGGTATATGTTGGTGCTAAACTTCCAGATACTGTAACATTTGCAGAACCTGTTGATGATCCAAAACAATTGACATTAGTATAGTTTATAATAGCAGCATCGAAATTAGAACAACAATCATTTCCATATACAATCATTGTATCTTTTGATACACAACCATTTGAGGATGAAGCAGTCAAAATATACAAAACCGTATCGACAGGCATTTGAGCGATTGTTAAATTTACTGCTCCTGAAGTTGTCCCTGACAAATTTGATAGATAAGCACTTGGAATCGCTGACCATTGAAAGGTTTGATTTGGATAAAAACCCGCTAAACCAATATTTTGATTAATCGCTTGACCACTACAAACCGAAATATCATTACCAGCATCAACAACCAAATCGGGTACTGAAAAAGGAATATTAAGATTAGTTAAGGTATTTCCACAAGCGTCATTTATTGTTCCTACCAAAAACAACGTATAATTATTGGTTATTAATTGGTTCGGAAAAGTCAATGTAAATTTATTGGAATTTGAGCCACCAGTACAGTTTGCACCGCTAATACTTGATGGCATAATTATTCCTGAATTGGTCAAAACCGTAAAATCAGAAACTGTTACAGAACTACATTCTATCGGTTTATTAAAAAAAATATCTACAGTTGTTGCTCCACAAGATGGAACAGTAATCGAATCAATACTTGGTTGTGCTGCATTAAACAGTGTCGCTGACGAATTAGAAAAATCAATATCGAAGCCTTGTCCTTGTCCATTTACAGAAGTATTTTTAACATACAACATATAAACACCACCAGTTTGAACGGTAATATCACCTGTGAAAGAAGGATAGAAACTAAAAATACCACCATACCAAGGTTGATTTGAAAAAGCACCTGTTTTACCAAAAACATCATTAAACGAACCATTCAAATCTGATGAATTATTACACACCAACTGCAAATTCGTATTAGTCAAAATATCAGCACAAGTTGTATTCGCAATATTATAAACAGCCCAATTAAAGTCTTCATTCGCATCATTTGGTGTAATTACAAAACTTAGTGTTCCATTAGATTGTGGTGTGATATTGAACCAAGTAGAATTATTTTCTCCTGTAAGGCAAGTATTTGGTGGTACTTCATTTGGTTGATTACCAACACCTTGTGGTGTTGTAATAGTATAAATATTTTGACAAACTGTAATTGCATTTACACAATCTCCATTTTGTCCATGAGATGTAATAGCAAGAAATATAGCAATGAAGAATAATATTTTCTTTTTCATAGTTCGGTTTTTACAGCAACACTTTCTTTTTATACGGCAAATTTTGTCCCAAATATTGTGAATTGAAATTAAGTGATTGTAGGTAGGAATTATATTAACGTAGCCTTATTGTTTCGTAACTAAACAATTACTAATTACAAAAATACATAATAAATGAATATAAGGAAAGTTCGATTTTCGATATACTTATTTATTCGTTGATTCTAACCATCCTGTATTCTTTACAGAAGGGCTTTCATCTGTTTAAATTAGAAACTCGATTGAACACAATAAATTGGATTATATTGAAAAATTACTGTAATTTTTAAAAATTAAATATTTTTTCATTATTTTTTTTACAAAAATCAAAAAAACTATAAATAATTGATAATCAAATACTTAAAATCAAAATCTATACAAAACCCTTCATAAAAAAGTTATTAAATAACTTTTTAATAACTTTTTTTAAAATACTGTGGCAACCATTCTAAAAAAAGCCTCGTGTAGACAATACATAAAACAAGAAAAGAAATCTTCTTAAATATATTTTGGTTTGGTTTAGGCTTATAAATTGAGGTAAATCCCTTGTACGAAAGTGCAAGGGATTTTTTTTGTATTTTTGTTATAAGTGAAGAGTCAATAATAAACTCGACAAAGAATGGATTAAGATTTTTTGTTCAGTTTAGCTGTAAGAAATAGAAATTTATCGGGATAAATGACTGTTTTTTACAGCTAAAATGGGCGAAAAAGATGATTCATTACTGTCGAAGTTATTGTTTACCCTTCACTAAATACCAATTCTATTCTAACTATTAAAAACAATGATGATGAACTCAAGGTTTACGATTCTATTTTTAGCACTTTCTATATTAACAATTGTAGCTTGTAAAAAAGATAAAAAATCAGCAGATGAAAATCAAACACCTATAATTGCTGTAACAATAGACGATGAACAAGCGACACCTCGAACGCCTGACGCAAGTGCAAATTTTGAAATCAATGAGTATTTTGAAACATTTATCGCAAAAAATAACAACAATGAATCCATTGTCAATATTGATAAGCCCAAAATGAATGGTGAATTGTTGCGAAAAGCAGATAAGGTAAAAGTAGATATTAACGGATATTGGGTCAATGATGCTAATAAATCCGAAATTATCTTAGAAGTTTATCCAAATGCTTTTGAAGTTGGCAATAGCAATCGACCGATTATTGAGCAAAAATTAAAACTTAAACGTAAAAACAAATTTCTGATGTTTAGTTATCTTAAAATGATTGCTTTGGAAGAAGGATTGTATTATTATTTTTTAAAAGATAATGATACTCTTATCTATGTCGGGAAGTTTATCGTAAAATAAGGGAACAAGTAATAAATACCTTAAATTCAATTTTATAAAAAATTATATTTGGTCAAAAAATATTTTTATGAAATTTTGCGAAAGCGTAAAATTAGTTTTCAAATATTTTAACATCACACTTTTATCTAAAAAAATATTTTTTATTAACACATCCAACTTTTTATTCATTAATAAACATCAAAAACAATATATAAATCATTGATAAATAGTATTTTACAATACAAAATACATATATAATTATAAAACATAAATTTTATAATTATACATAAGTGGTAATTATGCTGTTGTTAGCTCTAATTATTAAAAATAAAAACGCTGTAACATTCATCTTAACTCCGAAATTAAATTTCAAAGTTTTGTCATAAAGGAATTCTTAATTTTGTTATTAACAAAGTCTTAACTAACTTTAACATGTATTCAGAAAAGTATTAGTCAAACAAATTAAAAACTCAACAACATGTTATTATTAATGATTACTTTTGGAGCTATCCTTATTGGAGGTAGTTTAGCCATAACAACAAACAGTATGTCAAAACGTAGATACTAAAATCTTCAATTGATATAACAACTTAATTACACGCACTTTTATCATTTAAAAAAAATTACTACACACTACTAATTGTTTTTTGATTGTTTTACCAAACATCAGAAGCCGAATCTTAAAAGGATTCGGCTTTGTTTTTTTAGAGAATTGACTCATCTTTGCAAATATTATATTCAATAAATGATTAATAAATGTCCTCATATTTAGAATTAGGATTTAGGCATATCGCAGATTTGAATGGTTATGATCATATTTTATTTATCATTGCATTGTGTGCGATTTATCAACTTAAAGAATGGCGAAAAATTTTAATATTAGTAACAGCTTTTACGATTGGTCATTCGGTTACATTAGCATTAGCAGCCTTGAAAGTGGTAAAAATATCAAGTGAAGTTGTAGAATTTTTGATTCCATTAACAATCGTTTTGACAGCAATTTATAATGTTATCCGAAAGTCCGAATCAAAATCTTCTTTAATATCTTACTACATTGTGGCGTTGCTTTTCGGTCTAATTCATGGTTTAGGTTTTTCCAATTATTTTCGTGCGTTGTTAGGTCAAGAAAGAGATATTACGATGCCTTTACTCTCTTTCAATATTGGTTTAGAATTAGGGCAGTTAATCATTGTCGCTGTGATTTTAGTAATCAATTATTTTATGCTCAATACGTTGAAAGTCAAGCAACGAGAATGGAATTTATTTATTTCGGGAGCTGCTGCTGGTATTGCTTTTATTATGATGGTTGAACGGATTTTTTGGTAAGATTGAACGCAAAATACAACGTTTCTCAAATAAATTCACATGATTTTTATCTACATTATAATTGTTTTAATTTTTGCTATAATAAGCTACTTTCTCAAAAAAGTATCGCTTTCTGGAGCAATTGCTGGAGCAATTATTAGTTTTCTTATACTTTGGAATAATTGGATAAATTTTGTCTTGTTTGGATTATTTTTCGTTTTGGGTTCTGTGGCTACAAAATGGCAATTTGAGCGAAAGCGACAACTTAATGTTGTGCAAGAAAATGAAGGTGTCAGAACTTGGATTCACGCTTCTGCAAATGGTTTAATTCCAGCTTTATTTAGTTTATTTGCATTACTATTTCCAGAAAATACGTCCTTAACTTATGCAGCAACTGCCGCAATTGCGGCTGCTTTATCTGATACACTTTCTTCGGAGTTAGGCAATATTTACGGTCATCGTTATATTGATATATTGAGTTTTAAAAAAGGAAAACGTGGTGATGATGGCGTGATTAGCTTGGAAGGAACATTATTTGGTGTTTTTGGAAGTTTATTTATTGCCATTTTATTTGGTGTTTTGATGTCGAATTATTCCATTATTTTACCAATAACAATCGCTGGTTTTGCCGGAAATTTAATGGACTCTTACTTAGGTGCAACTTTTCAGCGAAAAGGTTGGATAGATAATCATTTCGTTAACTTTTTAAACACATCATTTGCTGCTTTTTTATTAGTTTTATGGTGAAACGGGTTGCGAGTTACGAGTTGCGAGTTTCGAGTTTCGGGTTTCGAGTTTCGGGTTTTAACAAATTGACGACAGTTTATGGAGTTTTATAAATTTTGTAATTAAAATTAAAAATCCTAAAAAGTTGAAATCTGTCGTCAGTTTTTCAAACTCGAAACTCGCAACATTAAAAAAATACTTCATGAAGAATTGGTTTAAATTGTCGCTTTTATCATTTATTATCATTGTCGTCAGTTGTGCGAACAATGAACCCGCTGAATCTACCGCTCAAAATACGACACAATCACAAGAACAAATAGTCACTGATGAAACTGAATCACAACAAGTTGAAGTCAAAGAAATTGTACTTGGATCAGCAAAATTTGATGAATATCTTCCGTCACTAAAAGATAAAAAAGTTGGCTTAGTTGTTAATCAAACTTCTGCTATTGATGGCGAACATTTAGTTGATATTTTATTAAAAAAAGAAGTCAACATTACTAAAATATTTGCTCCAGAACATGGTTTTCGAGGAAAAGCAGACGCAGGCGAATTGGTGAAAAGTGGAAAAGATGTCAAAACAGGTTTGCCAATTATTTCTTTATATGGAGCGAATAAAAAGCCAAGCAAATCCATGATTCAAGATTTGGATGTCTTAATCTTTGATATTCAAGATGTTGGAGCAAGGTTTTATACCTATATTTCTACGATGCATTATGTCATGGAAGCTGCTGCTGAAAACGGAAAACGTGTTATCGTTCTTGATCGACCAAATCCAAATGGACATTATGTTGATGGCCCAATTCGTAAAGACAATTTGAAGTCATTCGTCGGAATGCATCCGATTCCGATAGTTCACGGTTTGACAGTTGGAGAATTGGCAAAAATGATAAATGGCGAACGTTGGTTGAAAGGTGGATTGACTTGTGATTTGACGGTCGTCAAATGTGAGCATTATGACCACAATACGTTTTATGAACTGCCTATAAAACCTTCACCAAACTTACCAAATATTCGTTCTATTTATTTATATCCTTCGTTGTGTTTGTTTGAAGGAACGGTTGTAAGTGTCGGTCGAGGAACACCAACGCCTTTTCAAATTTATGGACATCCTTCGTTTGAAAATGGTGATTATGAATTTACACCTGAACCGACCGAAGGTGCAAAAAATCCACCTTATAATGGAAAGGTTTGTAAAGGTTTTAGTATGTTGAATAAGTCGATAGAAACTTTACAACAATCTAAACGTTTGGAGTTAGAATATTTAATTGATTACTATAATGATTTCCCACAAAAAGGAGCTTTTTTTAATAAATTTTTGCCAAAATTAGTCGGAAACTACGATTTGCGAAAGCAAATAGAAAGTGGGAAAACTGCAAACGAAATCCGTGCTACGTGGGAAAAAGATTTAAATTCGTATCGTCAAATGCGAAAAAATTATTTATTATATACAGATTTTGAATAAAGTAATAGGTAATAGGTAATACGTAATAGATAACACATATTACATATTACCTATTACCTATTAGTTACTACTTAAAGAAAATTTTGAAAGAAACACTACTTACACTTCTAATTATTGCGAGTTTATGGTCTTGTGAAACGAAAGCACAAAATCCAATTGATACATTATTATCAGGTTCTGCATTGATTTCAAAATTGCGTACAGATTATACACCAAATCAAACTCTGGGCTATGGACCTGCTCGTGATGTCATGTATTCGGTTGTTGATAATGATGGAAATAATGGTGTTCATGGTATTTATACTGATTTTACGGTTCAGTGGAATCCGTCAGAAGATCCAAGTCAAAGTGTTTATCAAGGCGGAAGTGGTATTAATGCTGAACACGTTTATCCTCAAAGTATGGGAGCAGGAAACGAACCTGCAAAAAGTGATATGCACAATATACGACCTTGTCGAATAGCTGTCAATTCCGCAAGAGGAAATCTAAAATTTGGCGAGAGTCCTGATAATAACACAGATACCTGGTACAAAAATGCTGTTAGCCAATCGAATACACCTGGTGCTGATATTGACGAATGGAGCGAAAGAGATGCGAATAATGTGTTTGAACCTCGTGAAACAGTGAAAGGTGATATTGCTCGTATTGTCTTTTATTTCTATACAATTTATCCAAATGCTGATGCCAGTTTTTTCAATAGCATGAAAAATACATTATACGATTGGCATTATCTTGATCCAGTTGATAGTTGGGAATTAGATAGAAATAATAAAGTGAAGCAAGAACAAGGTAATGATAATCCTTTTATTTTAGATAGTACATTGGCTCGTCGTGCATTTTTTCCTCAATATAGTGTGACTTCTACCAATCAAGTAGATATTGCGAATGACCAAAATTTTAAAGTTTATCCAAATCCTTTTGTAGATAGATTGACATTTTCAGAACCTGTCAATTATGTCTTAATTACAGATGCAAGTGGTAAAACGGTATTAGAATATAATTCTGATATTCAAGCGATTAGCATTTTGGATGTTTCAGATTTGTCGAAAGGTGTTTTCTATATTCGCTATCAAGTTGGTAATAAAAGAAAAGGAAGTAAGACGATTGTGAAGCAATAAAATAGATTAATCGAATGGTTACACTGTTATATTGTCGGTCCCAAAACCTCGGATTTTTTTGATGTATTTTATGTAAAAAAATCAACTATTGTATTATAGTTAAGGAACAATACATTAATAAATTGCGTTTTATGACGCAGTAATTTTTTCTTTATTCAAGGCGAAAAACGTAGGCGATACCTTTGTATCGACGAGGCTTTTCAACGAAGAAGAAAGGAAAAATAACAAGTTAGAAAATGTAAA
>JBGCFH010000430.1:0-9131 GCA_045106825.1 Saprospiraceae bacterium
CATGAGATTCATTTTTTATATAAAATATTGAATTTCAATTTTTTATGATTGTGAAAATCTCATGTCTCAAATCTCATATCTGCTCACTAAGCTTTTAATAGAACAAATTTTATGATTTTTTGCAGAATTTGTCAAAGACCCCTTAATCCTTACTATCACCTAAAACCGATAAATCTTTATTTGGTCGAAGCGAATTTATAGTTACTATATTTTTAGTAAAGTCCTTAATTCTCATTTCATGAAGCCAACCATTTTTCACCAAATTAGATTCAACTGGCAATTTTGATGGTAAGATAATTCCATCATAATTTTTGTAATCTTGATAGTAAACTGCTCCTTTAATCAATTTAGAAATTTCTCGAATCGTATATTCTAACTTAACGATTTGTTTCGTTTCTGGATGTAACCAAATCAAGTATTGGTCAATCTTTCGTTGTGGTTCAATTGTATTCCATGAAACGATAACACCTTCACAATTGATGTCGTTGATTTCTTTTGTTCCAGCATATCCAAAAGCTGTTGCTTTTTGTATTCTTAACGGAAATTCCATGAAATATTGATAAGTCGGAATCCAAAATAATGCATCTTTATTTTCCTCAAATGTATTTTTCTTGCCAATTATATTATATGTTTTCCAAGATTGAAGTCCCCAACCAGTATCTTTATTTTGACCACTTTTAAAATGGAATTGTCCATCAAATGAATTTGGAATATAACTTAATAACAATTCTGTTTTCATATCAGGATAAGGATTTCCTGATTTGCCAATTCTTCCAAAAAATTCTTCTTCAAAATCAACATTATAAGTCCTAATATTTTTCCAAGCCTCGATATTATGTGCTTTTCCCATTTCTATGATTAAAGCTTTGGCTTTGGTTTCATTAGTGTTTGACTTTGTGATTTTAGTCCTTAAATCAGATGTACAATTCGTAAAATTAACAAGTAAGAATAAAGCGAGGATTAGTTTTAATTTATTCATTATGAATTGATTACATAAATTTACGAAAGATATTCACTAAGCTCATTCGATTATTTCCTAAATGTCCAGCTCCGTCCACATAAAGCGTTGTGCCAGAAACATACGAAGATAAATCAGATGAGAAGAACGTAACAGCATTTGAAACTTCTTCGACCGTTCCGTAACGTTTCATTGGGTTTTCTTCTCGACCTTTATCCAGCTCTTTCTGAATCATTTCAGGATAAGTGCTCAATCCCGAACTTTCGATAATGCCAGGAGCAACACAATTGATTCGAACATTATTAATCGCCCATTCTTGTGCCAACGTTTTAGTTAAATTTTCAACTCCAGCACGAGCAGCTGACGTATGAGCCATTCCAGGAAAACCACGATAAACATCAACGATAATATTGACAATAACGCCAGATTGTTGCTTAGAAAAGAAGGCATTGTACATATGTTGTGTCATATAAAATGTACCGTTTAGATTATTATTAATCACGGCATTCCAGCCTTTTTCGTTGATATATTCTGTCAAAGCAGGAAATTGTCCACCAGCATTGTTGACCAAAATATCTAACTGCCCACAAGTCAATTTTATCGTTTCTGCCAAGCTTTTGATATCGTCTATTTTACGAATATCACAAGGTTGATAATGACATTCTCCAAACTCCGAAAGTTCTTCTGCGGCTTTCGCCAGTTTATCCACTTTGCGAGAACAAATAAATACTTTTGCTCCTAATTGTAAAAACTGTTTGGCGATAGCGTAACCAATTCCGCTTCTTCCACCAGTGACCAATGCCACTTTATCTTTCAATAAATCGTTTGCGTACATATCGTTTTGAAGATTATTTTAATAACTTTTTAATTCAGTTTCTGTAAAATCAATATAATTTTTGCACTGCTCAATTCCTTGCTCAATGAACATGGACGATGACAAAGATTCTAAAAATTGTTGAGCATTTTTAAAATAATTTAACATTAATTCTAAATCTGCTTTCTCCATATTATTTTTTCTTCTCGAAATCGCAACACCCTGATTTATATAGGTATAAGCACAATTTTCAACCTGATTATTATACAACGTTGTCAATTGCGATGCTTCTTGACAAAGTTGAATCATTTGAGCTTGAATCATAAAAATAGAATCTTCTAAACCTTTTTCATGAAGTTTCGCTACCAAATCAGATAAGTTGCCTTCCAAATCCATATAAGTTTGAGCCAATTCTCTTTTGTTTTTAGGCACAGGATTTTCTAAATAAGCAGCTTCCATTGTTTTAATGCGTCTTTCATACCAAGTTAATTTTTGAAATTTTGCGATGCTATCACGAAAATTGATATTGTTTTCTTTTCCTTTTTTAACGGTAAATGACGATTTTTTAAAAGTCTGAAAAGTTACGGGACAATCTAATAACTGCCAAATATTGTAAGCGGGCAAATGATTTTTTACAAAACTTTCAGGTGATGAACAAAAGTAACTTCGATCATATTGATTCGAAAAATTTTGACTTTCATTTTGACTTCCTGCCGCCCAAGTTGCGTCAATCAAATACCAATCATTTTCTAATTTTACAGCATTCCACGCATGATTAATTTCATCGTAATCATCTGATGACGAATGCGTTCCTTTTGCATAACCAATTATCAAATGCGATTCAATATTAGCATAAGTACACATCTCTTCTAATAGTGTTGCATAACCAAAACAAATCGCTTTTTGGCGATTTAAAATATCTTCATTGGTCTTATTGATACGATAAAAATCAGCGGTATAAGCCGTTTTGTCATATTCAATATTGTTTGTAATCCAATGATAGATACCAGCCATCTTCTCATAATCATTCTCTGCAGGTGCGATTAAAAAAGTAGTTAGTTTTTTTACATTTTTTGTAATATCAATAGGTGTCTGTTGAACCTGTTCCACCATTTTACCAAAATTACCATGAACTTTTGGAATCTGTCCAGACAATATTGAACTAAGCAGTATTCCAACAAAAAAACAAAATGACTTTAATCTCATTTGGAAAATTGTATTTTAATATTTATAATATGTTAGTTTTTTACTACGATCAAAAGATTAAATTCGTTACAATTGTTATAAATCCTACTATTATTTGTAATTGATACGTGCAAAAAACGAATATTTGATTGGAAATAGTCTTAAATTAGAATATTTTAAAAACTTAGAATATTTTAAAAACTTAGAATGGTTTTTAACGTTAATGGTATTTTAATAGATTTAATTTTGTAATCGTTTTTATAGCGAATATATTCACGAAAGTGAAGTTATCTTATAATCAATTATACTGAAAGTGTTGTTAATTGAGGAATTAATTAAATTTTATGATGGAATAGGTAAGAATTTAAGATAGAATTTCGCTAATAATATGTATATTTATGGTTCAACTATTGAAAAATAGCAATGCAACAAACATACTATTAAAATAATCTACTATTAAGATAGTAAAGAAAGTATTCATATTATAATGATATGTAAATTTTGACTCAATTTTGATTTACGGTATGAAATTAGATATAGCTATATAAAGACATAGAGTTAAAAAAAACAAAGTCAATGTTCAAAAATTTGATTTAAGATATGCGTTTTAAGCAGACGCAGTATTAGAAAATAGGAAGAATAGGTTAAGCCGTTTCCATGCTCGGAACGGCTTATTTTTTTGTTAAAAATTTTAAAACTAAAAAACGTCAAACGAGATAAAATCGTTTGACGTTTTTTTTAGTTTTGATGCTTCTTGATTTTAAGAACGATAATTGGAATTGTATTTATGTTTGAATTGTTGTATTTTTACACAAAAGATTTTTATGAAAATTACAATAGAAACATTAAATTTTACAGAATTTGAGAAAATTCTACAATTAATCCAAAATTTGAATATTCAAGATATTCGTATTTCATCTAATGTTGATAAACCGACGATTGTAAAAGGCAACAAATCTGCAAATCCAAAAGCATTATTTGGAATGTGGAAAGACAACCCGAGAGATTTGAATGAAATGAGGAAAAAGACTTGGTCACGAAATTGGGATTTGTAATGGTTTTGTGTGATACGAATATTATAATCAGTTCGCTTAATGGTAGAGAAAGTACCATAAAAGCATTAGAAAATATCGGAATTGATAATATTGTACTTTCCGCAATAACCGTTATGGAATTGTATCAAGGAATGTGGAATAAGAAAGAACTCAATCAAATGAGAAAGAATATTGAGTATTTCGACACCATTCAAATTGATGAAAAAATTTCGATAAAAGCGATTGAATTAATTGAAAAATATAGATTAAGTCATGGTTTAGAAATTCCTGATGCAATCATTGCGGCTACTGCAATTTGTTATGATATTGAATTATTTTCTTACAATCTCAAAGACTTTAGATTTATTCCTAAGATTAAGCTATATCAAGAGTAATTATTTGGCATCTTTCAAATTAGTAAAAAAGTACTTTACAGTTTCATTGAATAATGAAGTTACTTACAGATAAAACCTTATTACAATCTATTGATTATCAATAAAATAAGATAAGATTTAAAATTTTTTAAAATTAATTTTGAACCTTTCAAGTTGTAAACTACTTTTTTGTCAAAATGAAAGATGCCAATTATTTTAATGAAAAATTATTTTACCTGTTTCTAAAAATTCACTAATTGAAAAGATAAGAGGTATTTTACTACTCTGATATTTACTAAATTTCTTTCTGTTATTTCTATCAATATTATTATTCCAACAAATAATCATATGACAACTTTCTTTAGCATAAATATGTTGGTGAAGAATATAATTACTACTTTCAAATTCAAATTCAATGTTGAGTTTTGGATAAGTAGAGTTATTTTTATGTGTAATTTTTTCAAAACAAATTACAGCATCAGGAAATTGAGTTCTTATTATAACTTCTACCATTTATATCAAATCGAAATTGTACCTTACACAATTGTTCAAAAATAACACAAAATAAGGCTACTGTTCCTTGTTCATCAATAGGAGTACGAGCAAATAATTTTATATCAATTTTTTTTGATTGTAAAACTTTCCCTAACACATCAGTTTTCTGCTCTTTACCATTTTCAATTGTGTGAAGAGAAATTACTCTATTGATTATTTCATTAATAACCTTTTCTGAAAGGTTTTTGGTATTTTTAATTTTATTAACAATTCTTTTAAGCGTTCTTTTATTAAATGGAGTATGTTTTGGTGCTTTTTTTCCAAAGTGATATTCTTTTAAATGCTTTTTGTATGCTTTTGAAACTATTTTTCGTATTGAGTCATTTTTTATCCTAACTAATTCATGCAAATGAGTTACCATTATTTCTGATACTTCACTTTCATCTTGGAATGATTCTGCTATTCTTATATATTTTTTAATTGTGTCCTCAGCTTTGTTTAATTCTAATTTACAATATTCTGCAAAGTCCTTATACGGTTCTACTGTTTCATCATTTAAAAGTTTTTTATATGATTGATTATCTTTAATTTCTTTAGCGATGTTACCAATATTGTAAGCTATTTTTCCTGATTCAGAACTTTTATCAAGAAGTTTCTTTAATTTGGAATTATCTTCTTCAGTTTTATTTAGGAAAATATCCATGTGATTTTTAGTTATGATTAGACTAATATTTTTTGATACTAAAAAGTAAAATCAACTAAACGTAAAACTAATAATTATTTCCCTAAACACAAACTCAACAAATCCTGTTATCTTTGCCGAACGTTAGAAATGTTGAGATTGAAAAACATCAACACATCAGAACATCAACACATCAACACGAATAAAAAAATGGCAAAAATAGCAATAGATTTACAATCAGGAACAGCGATTCAAGATAGTAATATTATCATCGGAATAGATTTGGGAACAACGAATAGTTTGGTCGCTTATGTGAAAGAAGGTGAAGCAATAACAGTAAAAGATTTTGATGGAAAAAACGCATTAGTTCCGTCGATTTTACATTTCAAAAGTGACAATTCGACTTTAGTTGGAAATGCAGCAAGGGAAAAATTGATTACAGAACCGCAAAATACAATCTTTTCGGTTAAGCGATTAATGGGAAAATCGTATAAAGATGTAGCAAATTTCGAGGACTTTTTTAGTTATAAAATCATTGATGAAGATGCCGACAAATTGGTAAAAATCCGTGTTCAAGATAGATTTTATACACCAATTGAGTTGTCTTCTTACATATTGGAAGAACTCAAAAGACGAATCGAAAAGGCGTTAGGTGCGAGAGTTAGCAAAGCGGTAATTACTGTTCCTGCTTACTTCAACGATGCACAACGTCAAGCAACTCGTGACGCAGGAAAGTTGGCTGGTTTGGACGTTTTACGCATCGTGAACGAACCGACAGCAGCGAGTTTGGCGTATGGAATTGGCTTAAATCCCGAAGAAAGTAAAACGATTGCCGTTTATGATTTAGGTGGCGGAACGTTTGATATTTCTATCTTACAAATCGAAGATGGCATTTTTGAAGTGCTTTCGACAAATGGCGACACGTTTCTTGGTGGCGATGATTTTGATAGAGCAATTGTGAATTATTGGTTGGAAAACCACGATTTTGATAAATCAATTTTAGGTACAAATAAAGCCTTTGCTCAAACGATTCGTTTGGCAGCCGAAGAAGCGAAAAAAACGCTTTCTTCTAACGATAGTTTTTCTACTGACATTGATGGAAAAACGTATTCAATTACGAATGAACAGTTTGCACAAATCGCAAAACCGTTGATTGATAGAACCTTAACGGCTTGTAAAAATGCCTTGTCAGATGCGAAGTTGGAAACAACGGAAATTGACAATGTTATCATGGTTGGCGGTTCGACTCGAATGCCTTTGGTGAAGTCGGCTGTTTCGGAGTTTTTCGGAAAAGAAGTCTATGATGAAGTAAATCCTGATGAAGTTGTCGCAAAAGGTGCAGCGATTCAAGCCGATGTTTTGGCTGGCAATCAAAAGGATATTTTATTGATTGATATTACGCCTTTGTCGTTGGGAATTGAAACAGTTGGTGGTTTGATGGACGTGATTATTCCTCGAAACTCGAAAGTGCCAATGAAAGCTGGTCGTCAATATACAACGTCAGTTGATGGACAAACGAATATGAAAATTGCCGTTTATCAAGGCGAACGAGATTTGGTACAACACAATCGAAAATTAGGCGAATTTATCCTAAAAGGTATTCCGCCGATGCCGATGAATTTACCAAAAATCGAAATTCATTTTATCCTAAATGCTGATGGAATTTTAACCGTTCGAGCGAAAGAATTACGTTCAGGCGTAACGCAACAAGTGGAAATGAAATCTGCTTACGGAATCAGCGAGGAAGAAATGGCTTTGATGCTTTTGGATTCTATCCAAAATGCAAAATCGGATATGCAAATCCGAGCGTTATTAGAAGCGAAAAACGAAGCGAATAATGTCGTTCGTGCTGCCGAAAAATTCTTGATTCAAAATGCAGAAATCTTATCTGACGAAGAAAAAACCAATTCAACAGCATTAATTGAAGCCTTGAAAGTTGTCGTAGCTGGAGAAGATAAAGACTTGATTAACAAGGCAATGGATGATTTGAATGAATATACTAAACCAATGGCACATCGTGCGATGGATTTTAATATTAAGAAGGCGATGGCTGGGAGTAAGATTGGGGAAATGTAGTAATTAGAAAATTCACTAAAATGCTAAAAAATTTATTAAAATTATATAGGAAATCATCCTTAAAAACACCTCTTGAGGATTTCATCACAGAAGTTTTAGTTGGTATTTTGAATTTACATGAAGAGGTGAAACAAGATTATTTATATAATTTTTTAAAACTACCAACAGATAAATACTTTCTTAATACACAAGTAAACTACCATTTAGAAAATGATTCAGATTGTATTATTGATATTGTAATCGAAAGTAATAAAACGGTGTGTTTCATAGAGAATAAAGTTGAATCAAAAGAAGGTTATAGACAATTAGAAAGATATTGTAACGTATTAGATAAAATAGAAAGAGATAAAGGTAAACAGACTTTCTTATTCTATTGTACCAAATATCACGATTCAAAAACTGTATTAAAACATAGTTTCAAACAAATTAAATGGTATGAAATTTCCAAATTCCTCAAAAAGTATAAAGAAATTCCAATAGTTAACGATTTCTTAGGATTATTAAAATCTCGAAATATGGCACAAGAATTAACATTAAGGACTTCTGATTTCATTGTATTTGAAAATATACAAGAAACGATTAAACGTATTTATGGTCATTTGAATTTGGTTAAGCCAACGTTTGATGAAATCTTTAAAAATAAAATTAAAGATTACTCTGGAAAACAAATTAGATATCATAATAGAATGATATACTATACAGATGGTATTTTAAATAGTAAAAAAGGCTGGTCAAATATAATGTATGGTTTTCGTTTTGATAAACCTTCAATTTTCGTTCAAATACAAGCAAGCAAAGAATGTAATCAATATCAAGAATTTGTTAATGTTGCGAATAAATACGAAGATTCATTTTTTATTGGTACTTATTCTTATGGAACAAATATCGAATTATCTAAGGATTTATCTATATTTCTAAATGATGAAAAAAGTGATAATGAAATTAAAGAATGGTTCTTAACTACTTTCAGTAAATTTCAAATTTTTATTGCTGAAAACCCAAATTTAAATTGGAGTAAATAGGATTCAGATTTTTTTTGAACCAAAATTCCACAACAAAACGTTATATTTATGATATCAACAAATCATTAAAAATATGATAAAACAAGTAAGAATTGTCAAAAAAGGAGAAGATGATAGTAATATAAAATATTGGTTATCATTATCTTATAATGAACGCATGGCAGAATTAGAAAAAATTAGACAATATATAAATAATCGAAAATATGGAACTGGACAAGGACTTCAAAGAGTTTATCGAGTTATTAAACGCTCATAATGTTCAATATTTAGTAATTGGTGGATATGCTGTTAATTTTCATGGTTATCCTCGTTACACTAAAGATATTGATTTTTGGCTTTGGATGACTGATGAAAATATTGAAAAACTATTACAAGTCATCAAAAGCTTTGGTTTTGGAAGCCTTGGATTAGATAAAAGCGATTTTTCTGATGCTGATAATATTATTCAACTTGGTTACGAACCTTATCGAATTGATTTATTAATGGATGTA
>JBGCFH010000431.1:0-8698 GCA_045106825.1 Saprospiraceae bacterium
GGTTCTTTATGATTTTACGTGGTTTTGAATATTTTGATGCTAAGTAACGGCCCCGAGTCCTCGGGGCTGCCGAAAATATCACAAACTCATACGGCAGCTAAAGCAGCCGCTACTGTAAACCACATAGAATCATAAAGAACCTCACAAAAGAACTATCTAAGCCATCGCAAAATCGTGTTCATACGCTTTTGGCAAATTCAGACTATCAAAATTTGGCTCAATACTGGAGTGATTACTAATGATTTTACCATTTTTAATAACCAATGAAAAACGCAATTGCTCTTGTTTTGGAAGCCCTTGATGTGTCCATTTTATTAAATAGCTTCCAGTATCAATTTTGACATGATTCACTTTTTTAGTTGTAGCTTGAAATACCGCAATATGTAAGTCATCCTTTTCAAAATAATCTCGATAAAAATGTCCAATATTCGCTTTTCCAATAATTGTTTTACTGCTAAAGGCTGGAATTAAAATCGCATCATCAGCATATAATTTCATTAATAATTTATAATCATGATTATTAATCGCTAATTCATATTTATTTAAAATTGGAATACTTGGTTCTGTAATAATATCTTGTCGTTCAAGGTGTTCATTATTTTTCGTTTCAGAAAATGTATTCTTGAAAGCTGTCCAAATAGCGGTATTTGATTTCCCCATTCGTTTCATAAAAATGAATTGAATAATAGTGTGTAGTGCTAAGACAATTAATAAGCCTTCAAAAATACCTGCTTCAAAAACTAAAACGCCACAAATACCTGCCATAATCAAAGCGTAACGACCTTCTGACCGAACATGAGCAATATTCGCAATCATTTTCCAACCCGAGTAAACCATAATGATACCTAAGGCATACTCTGGCAGATAAGACAATAAACTTGGAAAAAGCACGAAAATTAAAAGTACCATAGCTGTAAATAAATTAGAGAGTTTTGTGACTGCTCCAGCTACGGTGTTTGTTGTACTTTTTGCCAAACCGTCAAGGTTGGTCATACCTCCAAAAAATGTTGCTCCAAGATTTGCAATCCAAATCGCTAATAAGCTATTATTAGAATCAGCAGTACGTTTATATGGATCCATTTTTTCAATCGCTACGTTACTCATTACTTGTTCAATAATATCAATAGTTGCCAACATCATTGCAAATCCGATCATTTTTAAAATCAAAATGAACATTTCAGGTTGTCCAATATTGTCAAAATGTGGTAGAGGCAGTGCTAATTGAAAAGGCACATCATCAAGTTCTATCTTTGGAAGTGGAAAGAAAAAAGCAATGATAACAGCCGTTATGGTAATAATCACATAAGGCAACGCAGGCATACTTTTTTTGTATGCTCGATATAAAAAGATAAATGAGATAAAGGAAATAATACTTAATGCTAAGACAACTTCTCTTTCATAGTTTAACCAAACATCCGTTTCATGTTCAATGTCATATAAAAAAGGAACGAATTTGAGGGCGATTTTTAAACCAACGCCTGCCAATAAACCCTCAACTAAATAATGTGGAACAATTTGTAAAATGAATCGTTCCCAACGAAATTTCCATGCGATGGCTTGAAATGTTGCTGTTAATAAAATAACAAACGGCATATTCTCAAAACCAAAAGTATGAATCCCTAATGCCAAAACAGGTGCTAAACCTGCCGCAACGCCAGGCATTCCTGTATAGTTGCCAGGTTTGAATAAATAAGTAATAAAGCTAATGATACCTGCAAAAATAGCGGTATAAAGTCCAATCATAATTGGATACTCTGACATTAAACAAATACCTACGGTTAAAGGAACTGCCATGATTCCAGTTACTGTTCCTGCTAATGCATCACGTCTAACGTGTTTAAATATGGTACTTAAATTTTGCATGATTCTAAAAAATTAGTGTTTTAAATTAGTTGGATTGTTTTTAAAAACATTGCAAAAGTGATGTTATGTGGAAGAAAAAAAAATAACATAAATTGCGTGAAAATGTGATAAATGTTACATTTGTTTGGTGTTAAAATTACAATTAGAGTCTATGTTATTAAAAATCAAGAATTTAGAGTTTGAGAGCCATAAAATTATTGATGCTTTGACTGAAAAAAATAAAGCATTTTTTTTGAGTCAAGCAGAGGAGTTGAGGTTCAAAAAAGGAAGTTTAATCTTCTATGAAGAAGGTATACCAACAGGTGTTTTTTTGTTGAAACATGGAAAGGCAAAAATTTATAAAAGAGGTTTTTATGGTAAAGAGCAAATATTTTACATTTATCGCCGAGGTGATTTATTTGGTTATCATGCCTTACTTTGCGATGAATCGTATGAAGATGCTTGTGAAGCAATTGAGGATTGTACCGTTTTGTTTATCAATCGAAAAAAGTTTGAAAATTTGATGCAAGAAACCCCAAAGCTTCGACAGTTATTGATGCAAAATATGAGTCATGAGTTTGGTGTTTTAGTTAATACTATTACCATTTTGGCTCAAAAAAATCTTAGAGAACGATTAGCTTTATACCTCTTATTATTACATCGTCGATACGAAGAAAAAGGGAAACATAAAACGCAAATCAACTTACCTCGTGAAGATTTAGCCAATATTATTGGTACAGCAAGAGAAAGTTTAGGTCGGTTGTTGAAAGAATTTAAAGAAGATAATTTGATTCGTGTGCAAGGTCGAGCTATTGAAGTCATTGATTTTGAAAAACTTGCACAAATTGCTCAGTCTAAATATTTTTAGAATATAACGTAAGTAGGTTGAGGTAAATATTCCGCCATATAATTTTTTATAAATATTTGATTTACATTTATTTATAAATCCTATTAATTCTATCGAAGTACTTAGTATTGAATTGTAATTAATTCTTTGAATATTGGAAATTGTAATTTGATTATGTAATCCGAAAACGAGACAATATAAGATGAAAAGAAGCCAAAAGACTAAAGCATCTGACTTCTTTTCTAATAGAGAAATTAAATAGAATTAATCAATTCCATCTTCATCATTATCATGATAATGAGTAGTGCTACTTTTTTTTCCGCCTTTGATGTAGATTAATTCTTCTTTAGTTAAGATTTCTATACTCTTGAAATTTTTCATAATACATTGTTTTGTATTTCAATGGATTTATTCAATTGAAATATATGATTAAAAAATATTAATTATTTCCAAATGTAATTGGTTTTGAATTAATATACAAGCTTTTTTAAAACAAATTATAAAAAATATTTATATTAATGAATCGTTATATTAAAGTAGTCGCAACGCTTCTCGCTCACTTAACTTACTTAAATCATGTGTATTTACAAACTCAACAACCCAATCCGCATCAATTCGACTATATTCCCGCAAAACCGTTCCGATTGCTTTTTGTATAAAAAACTCATCAGACGAAGCCAACACATTGATGACTTTCGTCAATAATACCAAATCCATTTGTTTTTTGTGTTTGACTTGAAAATAAAGCGTCGTTCGTTGCAGCCAAATATTGTCGGAAGCTAACCATTTATCTACATAAAAATCACGTTGTTTAGGGAATCTTTTAAAGTATTCGTTCACCAATTTGGAAGCAATAAAATCAATTGTGTCCCACCAAGATTGATGTGTAATCATATATTCAAATAATTCAATGTCATTTTCTTCAAATTGCTTTTTGTAGCGAAAGGCAAACTCTTGAGCAAAGTAATGAAAATCCCGTTCTGGTTTTTCCCAAGCCGCAAGAACAATAGCCGTCATTTCTGATTTATCGGGCAGAAATTCTCGTATCATAAACGGTTTTGTAATCGTTCGCCGTTCTGTCGAGTTCAATCCAAAAAACTCAAATTGATTTCGCATATATGCTTTTTGTTTTGCAGCATATTCAGGATTTGCGTTGAGTTGGAACTCGGTTTGTAAGGTGTTGAGATACGTTTGCATAGTTATAAATTTTGGTTGTTTGACAATTTTTGCCAGTAGCGGCTGTCTTTAGCTGCCGTCTTTGTTTAAAATTGTTTATGGCAGCTAAAGACAGCCGCTACGTAAAACAATAATTTTGCTTTTGGCAAAAATTGTCAATGAACCATAGCGTTTTATACCTATAAACGATTAAATTTGGTGAAGTTAGCATGAACAGAATCAATTTTGTCTAAGAAATATCAAAACTAATCGGACATTTTGAAAAACTTTAATCTATTTATGAATTGAAGTGTTGTTAAAAAAGTAATTTTGCAAGAAAGTTCAAAAATACTTTAAAAAGAAGATTCAAGTAATCATTATATAATGGCAAAAAATAAACAACAAGATATACTTCAACAGGACGAAAAGAAGCCAAAACTCTCAAAAAACGGACTAAAAAAAGCTCGTGTTCTTATTTCATATTTAGTAGAGTTTAAATATCATTTCCTTATCGGAATGTTAGCATTGGTTTTGTCAAGTTCTTTCTTTATGATTTTTCCAGTTGCAGCTGGTGAGCTACTAAATGTAGCAGATGGGAAAGGACGTTATGGATTGAGTATCAATCAAATCGGTTTGATTCTGGTTTGTGTTTTAATGCTTCAAGGTTTATTGTCTTACGTTAGAGTTTGGACATTCGCTATCGTGAGTGAAAAAGGTATGGCAAATATTCGTAAAGCATTTTATCAAAAATTAATTGCGTTACCAATTACTTTTTTTGAAGAAAATCGTGTCGGTGAATTGACGAGTCGAAGTGCATCTGATGTGCAACAATTACAAGATGCTATTGCGATTACGTTCGCTGAGTTTGTGCGGCAAATTATTACTTTATTTATTGGTGTTGTGATTTTGGTTGTTCTTACAGGAAAATTGACTTTACTAATGTTGGCAACTTTGCCATTTGTTGTAATTTCTGCGTATTATTTCGGACGTTACATCCGTAAATTATCAAAAGAACGCCAAGATGTTTTAGCAAAAACAAACACGGTAATCGAAGAAACTTTACAAGCAATTTATGCCGTAAAATCTTATACAAACGAATGGTTTGAAGTTTTTCGTTATGGAAAATCAATTGATAAAGTTGTTGATGTTTCGTTGCGTTATGCAAGGATTCGAGGTATCTTTTTCGTGTATATTATTGCGGTTTTATTTGGTGTGATGTTTTTTATCCTCTGGAAAGGGGCAAAAATGGTGGAAGCAGGAACAATGCCTCCTGGTGACTTAGTTACTTTTATCACGCTTTCGGCTTTTATTGGCGGTTCGATAGCAGGTTTAAGTAATTTATACACACAATTAGTTCGTGCCATCGGTTCGACAGAACGTATTGCAGAGATTTTAGAGATTCCATCAGAAGTCAATGTCAAAGATGGTAAAACTGAAATCATAGAACCATTAACTGGCGATATTACTTACCAAAATGTTCATTTTCATTATCCTTCTCGTACCGATGTTCCTGTTTTAAAAGGCATTGATATGGAAATAAAAGGTGGTCAAACAGTCGCTTTAGTTGGTTCTTCGGGTTCTGGTAAATCAACTATCGTTCAATTATTAATGCAGTTTTATAATATTATTTCAGGAGAAATTACGGTAAACGACAAAAGTATATATGATTATAATATTACCGAATTAAGAAAAAATTTAGCCATTGTTCCGCAAGAAGTTATTCTATTTGGTGGAACGATTCGTGAAAATATAGAATACGGAAAACCTGGTTCAAGCAACGAAGAAATTGAAGAAGCGGCACGTCAAGCAAATGCCTTAGAATTTATTGATAGATTCCCAGAAGGAATGGACACTATTGTTGGAGATAGAGGAATTAAATTGTCGGGCGGACAACGTCAACGTATTGCAATTGCTCGTGCGATTTTGAGAAATCCATCTATTTTATTGTTAGATGAAGCGACATCATCATTAGATGCAGAATCTGAAAAAGTTGTTCAAGATGCTTTGAATAACTTGATGCGAGGTAGAACCTCGATTGTAATTGCTCATCGTTTGGCGACAATTCGTGAAGCAGATTGTATTTATGTCTTGGAAAATGGTCAAATCATAGAACAAGGAACACACGATGAGTTATCGAATAAAGAAGATGGAGCGTATAATGCGTTAGCAAAATTACAGTTTGAATTGGTGTAGTTTTTCTCGAAGATTTTTTATTAAAAGCCTTGAATACTGTCAAGTATTCAAGGCTTATTTTTTATAGCGTTTCGTTTCGTTCTAAAAACGATAAATTTTTTGATTATCAGACATATTCTATAATAAAATTAAATGATTCTTTGAATTTTTTTGTGAAATTCATGTTCCGCTGATATTAAATTAAAAAACGAAAATATTACGTTTTGCCTTGTAAAACAATTATCTCACGGAGATTTCGCAGATTCATGCAGATTTTTCGTTAACAAAATTTTTCTATTTATAATCAATTACTAAATTTGTCAAAGAAGCACTTTTTTCAATCATGTTTTTTTCAATCGATTAGTTGATTTTTTCTTTTTTTCAACCTTTTCCTGATTTTGCTCCCGTTCTTTTTTCTTAGCATCAATATCATCGACTAATTCATTCGTTCCGTCTTTCACCTCTTCCCAGCTATTTTTTAAATTTTTTTTCGCCTTTTTTGATGCTTTTTTAAAATCCTTACCAACGTTACTATTTTCCGCTTTTTTAATTCCTCTCTGAACAGATTTTTTCGTCTTTTTAGTTTGTTTCTTAACATCCTTTTTGATGTCTTTGATTTTCTCTTGACGATCCTCTTTGCGTTCTTCACGGTTTTGAGCCGAAATAGTCGTGGTAGCGATACCTAAAATTACTACTAATAGCATTAATTGTTTCATAGTTTTGGTTGTTTTGTTAAATATAAAGGCAAACGCATCAGAATGATTCTAATTATCATTAAAGCATTTCAACAAGTTGAAATATTATACTTACGCAGATTATCACAGATTTTCGCAGATACTTTGATTGACTGCTCAATAAAACTACAATTTACAAAGTAAATTATATAAAATCTGCGTGAGCAATTTTTGATGCGTTTGCCCTTGTTAAAGATTTATAACCCTTAGACGTAAGTATTCTGAATTTCGTGTGTTCTAACAATAATTTCTTCGTTCATTTATAGATTATTTATAACCGAAAAACATTGATTTTATTTTCATTGATTTTCATAAACCTTACTATATTTGATAATGATTAAACTCTTATACAATGCTTTTTCGTTACAAAAAAATAGCCTTCGACGACCAACTTTAAAACGGTTTTTTATCATTTTAATCGTTGTACCTTCAATGCTAATTCATATTTTGGTAACAAGATTTTTCTTGTTATTAGATACAATTTTTTATCCTGACTTTGAACAAAAAAACGTTGATAAAGCTGTATTTATCATCGGTGTTCCGAGAAGTGGCACTTCATTCTTATTAAACCTGTTGGCAAATAACCGAGAAGCATTTACAGGTTTTCAATTATGGGAATTAATATTTGCTCCTTCGATTCTTCAAAAGAAATTTTGCTTATTTATCAGTAGAATTTTTCCAATAAAAAAAATTCAATTGCTGATTGAAAAACTATTTTTTAAACGAATGAAAGGTATTCATGACTTAGATTTAGCAGCTTTTGAAGAAGATGAATTACTTTATTTATATGACTTAAAATCCGTGTATTTAACATTTATATTTCCCGAATTAGAAGATATTCATCAACTTATTTACCCAGATAATAAAGACAATTTGGGAGAAAGGATTCAACAACAACATTTTTATAAATCATTAATAAAGAGACATTTATACGTTTTTAATAAAAATGAAAATAAATACTTTTTATCCAAAAACCCGATTCATCCAATTCGTTTAGATAGCTTAACTACTGTTTTTCCAAATGCACAATATTTATATTTACAACGACCTTTAAAAAAGACAATTGCATCAACGATAAGTTTGAATAATCAACTGTATAGTTACTTCTGTTCTATCCCAAAAAATAATCATGAATTACGTCAAAAAACAATTCATATGTTGATAGAATGGCAGCAATATTTCAATGATTTTGAAAAAAAATATGATGGACAAAAACTAACCGTCGATTTTAAAAACATGGTCAAACATCCATCGAATGAAGCTCAAAAAATTCATTATTGGCTACAAATAATTATTAATAATGACTATCAAATATTTTTAAAGCAACAAGACGATTTCTCTAAAAATTATAAAAGTTCGCACCAATATCAACCGTTGACTAAAGATGAACAGCAATTGATTAAACTAATTTAATAAATATCGTTAAAGGCTTTTTTGGATTTGGCATCTGGCTGTTTTACATCTTAAATTTGAATTAGGATTGATAAACAAATAAATAGACATTCTTCGCTGCTTCTTTTTTTCCTTATTTTCCACTTCAAATTTGGTTACTTATCCCGATAAACGCCCACTTTTGAAGCAAAAACTGAGAAAAAAATAATCTACCGAGAGAACGTACATTTATTTATTAGTGTTATCAAATGATAAAAAAGTTAAATTAATAAATACGCTTAAAGTTATGTAAAGCAGTAGCAACAAGCATTACATCATCATTCCAACCTTTTTTACGTCCCCTGAATTTATGACTTGCAATTCTTGATATTTTAATCCCACCAATACTATGTTCTACTCTTATTCTTGTAGTTCCCAGCCATTCTCGGTTTAAAAATTTTTATAATGCGTTTTATAAAGAATTGATGCTTTTAATGACTTTTTTGCTTAAATAAGAACATTCGACAGGCGATTTTAAATCGAATGTCGTCAACTTAAGGAAAAGAACTAAGTTTTT
>JBGCFH010000432.1:0-10526 GCA_045106825.1 Saprospiraceae bacterium
AAAACAAAGAAGATTTAAAATCTAAAATTTTGGATTATATTAGCTACTATAATCAACATTTGGCTAATATTTTTAACTGGTCGATTATTTCTAATAATGACATCAAAGTCATGATTGATAAAATTAAAAATTATATACTCAAATTTATGTCTTAGCGTATTAGTTACTTGACTTCGGGGATTTACATGCTTACGGTTGAAGATAAAAAAGGAAATATGGGAAGTTTTCAGGTTATAAAACAGTAATTAAAAAAAATATGTAACCCTATTTTAGGACTAAACAAAAATAATTCCTTTCCATTTTAAACCCAAAATTCCGTTAATTTGTATTAATGATACCGAGTTTCGAGTTACGAGTTGCGAGTCTATCGAATTGACGAAAAGTTTTATTTAAAAAAATCGTCCGTTTGTCAAACTCGTAACCCGCAACTCGCAACTCGAAACACGAAAAATTTTGACGGATAAAGACTACCAACAAGTAATGCCGACTTGGCCACAAGATCCTGGGATTTATAAATTTATAGATGTTAAAGGAACGATTTTGTATGTCGGAAAAGCGAAGAATCTAAAGAAGCGATTGATGTCGTATTTTGGGAATCGTAAGGATAGACGACGCAAAACGAAGGCTTTAGTGCGTAATGCTCATCATGTGGAATACACAATGGTTGAAACAGAACAAGATGCCTTGTTGCTGGAGTCAACATTGATAAAACGCTATCAACCTCGCTACAATGTACAACTGAAAGACGGCAAATCTTATCCTTATATTTGTATCAAAAATGAGCGATTTCCACGAGTTTTTGTAACCAGAAAAGTCTTTCGGGACGGTTCGAATTATTTCGGCCCTTATCCATCGCAGAAGCGAGTGTATGCGATTATGGATTTGATTAAGAATCTATTTCCGTTAAGGACTTGTACCTACAATTTGTCAGAAGACAATATAAACAAAGGAAAATTTAAAGTCTGTTTAGAATATCATATCAAAAACTGTAAAGGTGCTTGTGCGAACTTAGAAAATGAACAAGCCTACAATCGTAAAATCAAGGAAATCAAGAACTTACTCAAAGGTAATTTTGCATCGGTTAAAGCATTATTGAAAGAAGAGATGCAGGCTTTCGCCGAAAATTTAGACTTTGAAAAGGCACAAGAACATAAGATAAAATTAGATGCTTTAGAGGATTATCAAGGTAAGTCAACGGTTGTCAATCCAAAGATTCGTGATGTCGATGTTTTTTCGATAGAAACGGACGAAAAACACGCTTTTGTGAATTATCTAAAAGTCGTCAACGGTGCGATTATCAATACTTATACGTTAGAAATGACGCAAAATTTAGATGATGAAAAACGGGATTTGTTGGAGTTTGCTATGCAAACCTTACGAGAAAAATTCAATTCAATTGCTCCAGAAATTTTAGTGCCTTTTGAGGTGGATTTTCCGGATGCGAAAGTAGAAGTTGTTGTGCCGAAAATAGGTGATAAGAAGAGTTTGGTAGATTTGTCTTTGAAAAATGTAACGTATTTTAAATTACAAAAACAGAAGCAAGAACTGGCGAAATTAGGCAAACAACAATCTACAGATCGTATTTTGTTGACCATGAAAAAGGATTTGCAAATGGACGAATTGCCTCGACATATTGAGTGTTTTGATAACTCGAATATTCAAGGTGCTTATCCGACTTCGTCTTGTGTCGTTTTTCGAGATACCAAACCATCAAAGAAAGAATATCGACATTTTCATGTCAAAACAGTTGTTGGCCCGAATGACTTTGCATCAATGGAAGAAGTCGTTTTTCGTCGTTATAAGCGAATGTTGGCAGAAGGAAAATCGTTACCGAATTTGATTGTGATTGATGGTGGAAAAGGTCAGTTGAGTTCAGCCGTTAAAAGTCTAAAAGCATTAAACATATTTGGTCAAGTGACAATTATTGGAATTGCGAAAAAATTGGAAGAATTGTTTTATCCAAATGATCCGATTCCGTTGTATTTGAATAAACGTTCGGAAACTTTGAAGGTGATTCAACAAGCTCGTGACGAAGCACACCGTTTTGCGATTACGTTTCATCGTCAGTTGCGTTCCAAAGATTTTATTCAAACAGAACTCACTAAAATTCAAGGAATAGGAGAGAAGACAGCAGATAAATTACTCGCTCATTTCGGCTCGACCGAAAAGGTAAAAACGGCTTTGTTTAGTGAATTACAAGAAGTTGTCGGAAAATCGGCAGCGACTAAAGTAATGAACTATTTTAAGGAAAAATAAGGGACTAAATTGTTAGATTGTTAAATTGCTTTTGAGGAATTGTTGTAGTTCAGTACAGAAACACCTAACTTCGTATCAGAAATTAAAACAAAATGAATCAGCTTCCCAGGGATGCTGTGTTTAATTAAAATAGAAAACATTATGTTAGAAAAAATAAAAACCTATATCTTAGTTCAGCACAAAGTCAGTGACCTTGAAAAATGGAAAAAAGTATTTGAACGTAATGATCCTCGTTGGGAAACAGCAGGAATGCGTTTAATGCACTTATTTCATTCCGCAGATGATGAAAACGAAGTGACAATGATTTTTGAAGTTGATGATATTATTATGATGCAAATTCACTTGAGTAGCGGTGCTGTGATGTCGAGAATGGTTGATGCAGGATTGATTATCGGTGAAGTGAAATTTGATATTTTAGAGAAGATAAAGTAGAATAACTCATGCAGATTATCGCAGATAAACGCAGATTTTTTAATAATTGGCGAAGTAAAAAAATCTGCGTAAAATTTGCGATAATCTGCGTGAGCATTACATTTCTACCCAAACAGCTCCTTTTTGATTGGATTCTACTAATTTTCCAATAAACTCCATTCCTCGAACGCCATCAGAAACCGTTGGAAAATCTGTATAAAGTGAATTGACTTCCTCGCCTTTCAATCTTGCTTGAATACAAAAAGCAACATTGCGGTAAATATTGGCGAAAGCCTCCAAATAACCTTCTGGATGACCAGCAGGAATTCGTGAATGAGCATTTGCTTCTGCCGACAATTCGCCAACGCCAGTTCTATAAATTTGAGTCGGTTTGTCCATCCATTTTACCAATAAGGTATTCGGCTGCATTTGATGCCATTGCAAACCACCTTTTGTACCATAAATACGAATATTCAAATCGTTTTCTTCACCAACAGAAATTTGTGAAGCGTGTAAAATTCCCTTTGCTCCGCCTTCAAATCGTAACAACACATTGCCATCATCATCTAACAATCTACCATTGACGAAAGTCGTCAAATCGGCACATAATTCCTTGATTTTCAAACCTGTAATATATTCCGCTAAATTTTCAGCGTGCGAACCAATGTCGCCCATACAACCGCTCGCACCCGACTTTGTAGGATCCGTTCGCCAAGCTGCTTGTTTCTGTCCGCTGTCTTCGATTTTGGTCGCTAACCAACCTTGCGGATATTCTACAACAACTTTACGAATCGTTCCGATTTCGCCATTTTTAATCATGGCTTTCGCCTGTTTGACCATCGGATAACCAGTATAATTGTGTGTCAAAGCGAAGATTAAACCAGTTTCTTCGACGAGTTTTTCCAGTTCTTTGGCTTCCGCCAATGTGAACGTCACAGGTTTATCACAGACGACATGAAAGCCATTTTCCAACGCCATTTTTGCAGGAGCAAAGTGTACGTGATTCGGCGTAACGATAGAAACAACATCCATTCTGACATCTTCAGGAAGATTTTTTTCGGTTTCAATCATTTCGGCAAAAGAGCCATAAGCACGTTCTGGAGCAATAAAAAAGTCGGTTGCCGATGCTTTTGATTTTTCTGGATTGCTACTGAATGCACCGCAAACCAATTCTATTTGTCCGTCCAAAGCAGCAGCCATACGATGAACGCCTCCGATAAACGCACCTCGACCTCCGCCGACCATTCCCATTCTGATTTTTCGCATAGTTTTTATTTATTATTTGTTTGAATGTTCAAGTGTTATGTAATCGAACATTTGAACACTCAAACATTTAAACATTCGAACATTGTCTATCCTCAAAACTAAAAAATCTTTTGGGCATAAAAAAAAGAGATTCCGCAATTAGCGAAATCCCTTATATAAATACTCACAAACAAAACTTTCTTTTTGGTTTTAGTAGTTTTAGTAGTTTTTTCTTGCGTAGGAACTACTTAAACCACTTAAACTACTAAAACTAAAAAGAACTATTCTACAATAACCTTTTCCGTTGTTTTTACGCCATCAGCAATAATCGTGTAGAAATATTGACCTTTTTCTAAATTAGAAATATCAATTCGGATTTCTTGAGTTCCTTTTGACAAATCGTTGTATTTCATTTTTTTAACGACTTGTCCACTCAAGTTTGTCAATACAATTTCTACCTTTTTCGCATTCGTTGATAAGTCATATTTTACGGTTGTCAAATCCGTTGCGGGATTTGGAAAAACAGTCATATCAATCGTTTGTTTTGGAGTCGCTTTTACTGACTTTTCAGTAATTGTTTTTTCAGTTGCTTCTGGTAATTCACCGTCCCAAAGTACAAACTTGACTTTTGCCATATCTTCACGATTAGCGTGTTTTCCATGTTTTCCTTTTTTGTCATGTTTTTTTCCGTTGCGTTTTCCATGATGTTTGCCTTCACCTTTTTTACCTTTACGATGTTGAGGTTTTTTAGCATCATCTGTATTTTCATCTTTTGGACGATATTGTTGTACGATAGCTTTTTTCTCCTTTCGCCATTCTTTGTGTAACGGCTTCAACTCTTCCATTACGGAATTGACTTCGTTTTCGTTGGTAGTAATCCAAACTAAAGTTTTATCTTGAAGTTTTGTGTACTCAATTTTTTGTTGTTGTATCTCGCTTCCATACTGTTCTTTGAGTTCACTTTTATCTTTTCCAGCATCATATTCTGCCTTCATTTTTAGCTTCAACGCTTTTCCTTCTTCTTTTAATTGTTGAGCTTCTTTACGCAATTTTTTAAGTTCTTTACGCTGTTTACGTTGCAAACTTTTATCAAATGCCTTTTGCTTTTCCTTCATCACAGGATAAACCGTTGTCTTGTGATATTCCTGTAATGCTTGAAATAACTCAGTATTTTGAGTTTTCATTTTGCCTTTTGCTCGGTGCATGTGTCGAGGTTGAGCAAAAGCGATAAGCGTAAACAGCACCAAACCGAATGTTAAAATCGTGCTTTTCATGTTTGTAGATTTTTTGTGTAAAGTATTTGAAAACAATACTTTACAGTGATGTTTTAAAAAATCATCAACCTTCCACAAATCTTTTTCCTAAAAGAATATAAAACTCTATTAAAGTCGAGTTCTCTTCCTTTCTACTTTAGGAGAGAGGTTAGGTGAGAGGTCAAAATTAACGTTTTTTCGGTTGGTGTTTTTTTACACTTTTGATAAAAATTTCTCTTAGTTTTTCTCGTTGTCCTTCTGTTTCGCAAACGGCTTTCAATTCATTGAAGTTATAGACTAATTGCATATCCATTTCTATCTGCAACGCACTAATGATTTGCGATAAGCTATCAATAGTTTGTTGATTCGGATTTTTGCTTAACACTTCTGTGAAAAATACATCTTTATGCTTTTTCATTTTTTTGTGCAAAGCATGTCCGTTTGTTTGATGCTTTTTGCCTAATGCTTTGAATTCAGCTACTTGTGTTTCGGACAATGCTAATTCTTTTTTGAAAAAATGATGTAATTTAGGTGGCTGCTTTTGTTTTTTTGTCCACCAAAAAGAACCAATTGTTGCTATATTTATTAATAATAAAATGACAATAGTTCCCACCAACCACTTTCTTTGACTTTTCATTCTATAAATGGTTTAATTTGTGTTTCGAATTTCGAAATAACTCGCAACACATTAATAAATTTCATTTTCATTGTTGTCAATTGACAAATTGTACTGGTCAACTATGACTTCATACGCTGACTGCGATTGTATTTCGCTGCTGCTGAATGCTGTTGCAATTGTAAAAAAATTAATCGCAACTAATACAGCGACCAGTACTGGTTGCCAAATCCAAATCAAACTACTCTTTTGTGGTGGTGTTTCTAAGTCTTTAATTTTTTGCTTAATTTGAGTATATAAAAACGGATTGCTTTCAAACTGTTTTATATTATCCCAACTTCGCAATGTTTTTTCAACTTCTTTGTTAATGTCTTTCATCTACTACGATTGTGTGATTGTGTGATTGTATCGCTTCGCTGATTGTGTAATTGCATGATTGTTAAACTATTTTTTCTAAAATATACAATCATGCAATCATACAATCACACATTCAATTTTTATAATACTCTTCCAAATACTTTCGTAAATTCTTTTTTGCTCTAAACAACAGCGATTCTATAGATGACAAACTTCTATCCATAATATCTGCGATTTGTTGATAGCTCAAATCTTCGTACTTACTTAGCGTGAAAGCCACTTGCTGGCTTTCAGGTAATTTTGCGACGGCTTTCGCCAATACTTTTGCTCGTTCTTGATTTTCCAATGTTTGTTGTGGAGAATGACTTTTGTTATCTGCTACTTGTAGAACAGCTTCTTCTCCACCAAAAAACGTTTGAAAACTTTGCACACGACTTCTTCTTTTACGCTTTCGCAATAAATCAATAGACCTTGTTGTCGCAATTCTATACAACCATGTCGATAGTTTAGAATCGCCACGAAACTTGTGAATCGAACGATACACTTGAATAAAGACCTCTTGTGATACATCTTCTGCATCAGACGCATTTTGTAGTAAGCCATAACAAGTATTCGCTACCAAACCTTGGTAGGTTTCAACCAGTTTCCGAAAAGCATTTTGGTTACCAGCTTTGATGGCTTCAATTAATGTTTCATCAGTAATGGTCATTTAGTTTTGCTTGTTTTTGTAGTGGTATTTATTCCTGTTCTTTCGTTTTTGTATAGTTTGGACGCAAGAATTTTTAAAAACTTGCGAAGAATAAATACTTTTTTGAGAAAATTGATTTGCTAAATATTATAGGATTTATAGCAGTTGAAAGACTTTGAAAGTGTAGTGCAGGAAATTAAAAAAAGGTTGCTTGAGGCATTCAAACAATTCAAACAAAAATTTTACCTTTGTGTGTTGTTGTCGAAATATGTGATTTTTAACATCTTTGAAACAATATATCAAGGAGTTATAAAAATCATTAACGACACAACAACGGACTTTAACAAGGTATTTTAACATTTGAAGAATTGAGAATTGTACCTTTGTTATTCTGAAAATTTAGAAGTAGCACAGGTATTCCCCGAAAAAAATCGGTATTGAAATTTATCTGTGAATTAATATATTAACGTAGATAGAAATCACCGAGATTTCGGGACATATGTCTGCGTTACAAAAACCAAAACATACGATGCAACTTATTGTAGTTATCCTTTGGATTGTCATAACTCGAATTGGGCTTTACAAAATATTTGAAAAAGCTGGAGAAGCTGGTTGGAAAGCTTTAGTTCCTATTTATAATAAATTAGTCTGGGCGGATATTGTCGGTCGTCCTCGTTGGCGAGTTGCTTTATTATTGATTCCGATTGTGAATATTTTTGTATTAGTCGGGATGATTATCGACTTAGTAAATTCTTTCAGCAAATGGGAGTTTTTAGATCACACATTGTCAGTTGTTGCAACACCTGCGTACTTCTGCTACTTAGGATTTTCGAAAGACGAAAAGTATTTGTACAAAGCATACGAGTACGAAAAAGAAAATCCAATGCAGAAAGGTCAAATTCGGGAATGGGCAGAAGCGATTATTTTTGCTGTTTTTGCAGCGACTTTTATCAGAATGTTCTTGATTGAAGCTTATACGATTCCGACACCTTCGATGGAAGGTTCTTTGTTGGTTGGTGATTTTCTTTTTGTGAGCAAAGCTCATTATGGAATGAGAATGCCGATGACTCCAGCACAGTTTCCGTTAGTGCATAATACATTGCCATTAATTGGTGGCGAATCTTATACAGAAGCAGTTAAGTTTCCTTATTATAGAACAGGAAAAATTCAACCAGTAAAACGTAATGAACCAGTTGTTTTTAATTTTCCAGAAGGTGATACGATTGTTTATCCTCTAAAACGTTCAGTCGATAGAGGAACAAATAATTATTACAGCTATCTACGTGATTATGGCTTCAAAAGAGAAACTTTATTAAACGCTGGAAATTACAAACTGGTTACTCGTCCGATTGATAAAAGAGATAATTATATCAAACGTTGTGTCGGTGTTGCTGGCGATTCGTTAGAAGTTAGACAAGGGCAGTTATATATCAATGGCGAAAAGGCTCAAAATCCCGAAAAAGTTCAACATAGTTATAATGTCATTACAACTGATGGTGCGTCATTACACAGAGAAACTTTAATAAGTTGGGGCGTGAATGAAGATGATATTACTCGTAGTCAAATGAGTGGTGGCTTGGAGAATATTTATAACTTAACAGAAGAACAAGCAGAAAAAATTAAAAGCCTAAGTTCTGTTTCTACGGTTTCAAAAAACGTTGCGACACCTGGTGTAATTACAAGAACAAATATTTTTCCTCACGATTTTGAGAATTTCAAATGGAATATCGACAATTTTGGGCCAGTTTGGATACCAAAAGCTGGGGAAACGATAAAAATCTCACCGGATAATATCGCTTTATTCCGTCGTGCAATCACGGTTTATGAAGGTCATACGTTAGAAGTTCGTGATGGAAAAATCTTAATCGACGGTGAAACTGCAACAGAATATACTTTCCAACAAAATTATTACTTCATGATGGGTGACAATCGCCACAACTCAGAAGATTCAAGGGTTTGGGGATTTGTACCAGAAGATCACGTTGTCGGAAAACCATTGTTTATTTGGTTCTCTCGTAAGGCTGGTGTTGGCGTTCGTTGGGATAGAATTTTTAGAAGTGCGAATGTGATGTAAGCAAGTTATGAGTTAGGAGTTTAAAAAAGCCATGTTTTCGTTTGAGAACATGGCTTTTTTTGTATTTTTAGTTCATCTTGTATTTTTCTCGATATTTTGATGGACTTAGACCTTCTTTCTTTTTGAATAATCTTGAAAAATACTGCGGATATTCAAATCCCAATTCATAAGCTACTTCCGAAATACTTTTATTTGGTTTCAATAAAATATTTTTGGCTTCATCAATCAAGTATAATTGTAAATGTTCGGTCGTTGTCTTTCCTGTTTCTTTTTTTAGTGTATCACTCAGATAACGTTGCGAAACCAACATTTTATTTGCTATTTGTTCTATACTTGGAATGCCTTTTTCTTGCAGTTGTCCTGATTCAAAATAGGCTTCTAATTGTCGATTAAACTGCTCTAACAAATCATTAGATAGCTCTTTTCGATTCAAAAACTGTCTTTCGTAAAAACGATTGGCGTATTTAAAAAGCGTACTCAATTGTGAAATAATAATATCTTTACTAAATTCATCTTGGTTGTTTTGATATTCTATTTCGATATTTTCTACAATGGATTCTATTAATCTTTCTTCTTTTGGTGAAAGATGTAACGCTTCATTTACAGAATAGGAAAAAAATCCATATTTCTTAATTTGTTGTGCTAATTCTGTTCCTTTTAAAAAATCTTCATGGAAGTTTATCGAAAAACCTTTTTGCTCAAAAATAACGCTGTTATCCCATTGTAAAATTTGTCTTGGAGCAATAAAAATCAATGCTCCATTCGTAAAGTCAAACTTGGTTCGTCCATAATTTAAATTTCCTTTGATTATTTTTTTTAGACTAATCGAGTAGCAATCCGTTGTAATCGGAGGCGAACTTTCTTTTGGACAAGGAAGAAAATTTTCGCCCGTTGCAAACAATACACTCAACATAGGATGCTCAGGACGAGGCAGTTGCATATAATCAAAATATGCAGACAATGTTTTGAAATGCTTCATTTTAATTAATTTTTCAATTCTTGTTCTACTAATAACAATTCTTGATTATAAGCGTCAATTCTTCCATGAGCCGTCCCATCAATTAATAAAATAACAACCAACATTGCAATCGTTGTAATCATACTTGCTCGCCAAATAGGTTTATCAACAAAAACAATAAGTAGAGAACAAATCGCAATAATGAACGGAATTGCTTTAAAAACAATCGTTTGATATTCCTTTAAAGTCGCTTCCGCACGTTCGAGTTCTGATTCTACAAAAGCTATTTTATTGTTATTATAAGCCGTTTCAAACTGCGTAATTCTTGATTTATTCGTAAAAAATAATCCAAATCCTATAATCATCAATAAAACAGCTGCGACCAAAGTAGGAATAATGTATGCTTTTGCAATGTCCGTTTTTCCTAATTGCCAAAAACCAATGCTTCCTAATACAAAGACAACTCCGAAAAGAATAAAAAATTGCGTTGAAAAAACTTCGGCTTTCGCCCAATCTGTTGCTGTTTTTAATAGACTTTATTCTAAAATAGTTTAGTAATGAATGGAAATTAAGATTTTATTGCTAATCGAGGCGACAAAAACGGAGTGTAGCCTTAGCTACATGAGTATTTTGTTAACAGCCTGTCCCGAAACCTCGTGGAAAGAGTA
>JBGCFH010000433.1:0-15355 GCA_045106825.1 Saprospiraceae bacterium
AGCTCTTTTATCCTTTATTGATTCGAATAGTTTTTGTAACTTTTCTATCTCATTATCCATTGAGATTTTCGAACGTGCTGATTGATATTTCCGTTTCATTACGCTATTTTAAGCTTTTTTTTCCATATGGGGAATTGCTGACAAGATATAACTACAATGTGTTTTTTGGACACGAAGCAGGCGTTGCTACAGAACATGGTTCAGGTAGCATCGCATTAGGAGAATTCACTTTGCATAATGGTGTTTATCATGACCAAGACATAGCTATTGGAACAGGTTGTGGTTTCAATATTGAGGGTTCAACTACTCAAAATTTAACTATTGGTTATTATGCATGAAGAGATATTACAAGCGGACGATACAATATAGCAATGGGACGTAGTGCATTACGTAGTGTGACGACACAAAATGACAATATCAAATTATCAGGTTATGCTTTAACAGGCACGAGTTCTTCTATTTCTGATGAAATCGAAGTTGGTAATAATGGAAAAGTAAGAATTAGAACCACAACAACCAATGGCATTTTGAATGTTGGCAGTAGCCAAGGTTATTATCTAAGTAGTGCTTTTGGAAAAGTAACAAAATCAGGCGGTGGAACAGGAAGCGGAGAAAATAAAGCGGTGACTATCAAAGCAACACATGCCATTGTAGCAGATAGAATTTATGCTTTTTCAGATGAACGTATTAAACACATCAAAGGTATTTCGGACAATAAAACGAATAATTCATTAACCCAAAAAGTCGCTACAGGTCAGTACGTTGTTTCTTTTACGACTGCTTTTGCGGATGAACCAACTATCAATATTACTTGTCATCAACCGATTGGCGGCAGTATTCGATTTGCAGTAGTAGAAAATATTACAACAACAACTTTTTTCGTAAAAGTTTATAATCATAATGGAAGTTATAAAGATTCTGCATTTAGTTTTATTGCGATTGGTAAGGAGTAATTTTTTAGAAACAGAAAACAATTTTGGTTGTTTGACAATTTTTGCCAGTAGCGGCTGTCTTTGCCGTCTTTGTTTGAAATTGTTTACGGCAGCTAAAGACAGTCGCTACGTAAAACAATAATTTTTGCTTTTGGCAAAAATTATCAATGAACCACAATTTTATGAAAGTAAAGCATTCTATAAATTTATAATCTTAAAAATGTCTTCTTTCATCGGTTATTGTCCTTTTTCGTAAGTGTAGTGAACCTATCTTTGACTTAGAATTAAAAAATATTAAAAAATATAATTATGAAAAATATATTAAAAATAGCAATTGTATTAATGCTTATTCATACGTCATTATTTAACAATATAAACGCACAAACAAACCTCATCATCAGCGGAGGAAATTTTGTAATATCAGGAAATAATGTAGTCTTACAAAATACCAAATTGATTAATAATAGTATTTTTCATTCTGGTAGCGGAGAAGTTGTTATTACAGGCGATGCTGCTGATGCTAATTCAGAAATTGGTGGCACTTCTCCAACTACCTTTTATAATTTAATAATTAATAAAACTTCAAACGGTGCGTTATTAGCCAACGATGTGACTATTTCAAATCAACTAACATTAACCAATGGAAATTTGGATATTAATAATTCTGATTTGATTATTGATAATACAGGAAGTATTTCGGGCGGAAGTTCGAGTAGTTATGTTAAAACTTCGAATATGGGCGTTTTGACGCAAGAAGTTAGCGGAAGCAATACGACTTTTCCTGTTGGAAATCAATCTTATACGCCGATTACCTTAAATAATGCTGGAACAACTGACGACTACAATGTACGAGTTGAAAATGTTGTTTACCAAAATGGAACAAGTGGAAACGCACTAACGACTGATGTCGTCAACGCAACCTGGTTCGTAGATGAAGCAACAACTGGAGGTTCAGATGTTACGGCTACTTTTCAATGGAATACAAGCGATGAATTGACCGACTTTAATAGAACACAATCTTTTGTATCTGTTTATCACACATTAACGTGGAATAATGGAACGGCTTCCGCAGCTTCTGGAAACAATCCTTATACACAAACCGAGAGTGGAATTACCACTTTCTCACCGTTTATCATTGCTTCTGATGCTACTGTTTTACCTGTCGAATTATTATACTTTTATGGTGAAAAACAAGGCAAAAATGTCTTATTGTCTTGGGAAACAGCAACCGAAATTAACAATGATTACTTTGATGTAGAATGGAGTTTGGACGGCATTCATTTTGAAAAAATCGGACAAGTCAAAGGTGCAGGAACGACTTTAGAAAATCAATCTTATGAATTTATTGATAATCGTACAGACGTTTTACAAAAACATCTAAATCACTACTACCGATTACGCCAAGTTGATTTTGATGAAAAATTTGAATATACCAATATCATCAACATTCAAATGCTTGAACAATCGAACATTCAAACATTAAAAATCTTTCCAAATCCAGCGGCAGAATACATCCATATTGAAACAGCAGAAATTGGAGAAATTGCTCAAATCATTGATATTCAAGGTAGAATTTTACAAGCGTTCCAAATAAAAGCAGCCAGTAATCAGTATCAAGTATCCAGCTTGCCAGCAGGAACTTATTTTGTAAGAGTTGGAAAAGAGATTAAAAAAATTGTGATTGCGAAGTAAATACTTAAATCAAAAAATGATAATAAAAAGCACCAACTAAAACCTCAAAAGTTGGTGCTTTTATTCGCTACCAGCTTTCTTTTTAATTTACTTGTTCTAATATTATTTGGCGTTGTTGTAATCTTTTGTTTTTGATTAATATTCTAAAGTATGGACATTTGCCATTTATAGATAAATCCTTTTCATCATTTCCTTTTCTAAACTTTATGATTTCAAATTGCTCAGGATTAAATTTATGTAAAAACGTTATTGGAACACCCATAAATCCTTTATAATCCATCGGTATATCTTTGGTTTTATTTACATTGATACCATCATAGTTATCATATGTAGGATATTTACTTTCGTTTCCAGAATATGTTTTTGAAAGAATTATATCTTCATGTCGTTTGGATGTATCCAAATTGGTTAGCCATAAACAATTATTTGGAGAAACTATTCTATTTTCAAAGCTATCAATACGAGCTTCTGTACCATAAAGTTCATAATGTTCGGGAACTATAAAACCTGAAATACCTCTTCCCAAATTTATTCCTAACCAAGCCTTATTTTCTTTAATTAATTTGAATATCTCTTTATAAGTAATGGCATTTATATTTCCAATTATTAAAAATTGCTTATCATATTTTATCAATTGAGCAACATATTCCCGAAATAGTGAAAATGGAGGATTAGTCACAACAATATCAGATTGTTTTAAAAGCTCAATGCTCTCCTTACTTCTAAAATCACCATCTCCTCTAAAATGAATTATATCAATTTCATTATTGGTTTTGTTGCTTTTTTCTTGCTCACCTTCGTATTCTGAGTAAAATCCGCTTTCAGTCTTTTTACTATTGAATAAATCTATCTCTTGTTTTTTATAACAAGCTGAGATTAATTTTTTCAAGCCTAATTTTTTGAAACTGGAAGAAAAATATTTAAAAAAATTACTAACTCTTGAGTCATCGCAATTACAATAAACTACTTTATTTTTAAAGTGACTTTCATAATGCTTTAACTCACTTTCAATATCTGAAAGTTGAGTATAAAATTCATCACTTTTTGATTTTTTAGCCTTTTGTAATAATTTATTAGTTGCTTTTCTTGCCATTGTAAAGTAGATAAATCCTGATTAACCTATTCGATTGATTTTTTAGTCATAAGTGTTTTGACAGAATTAACAGGATTTTACAAGATTTATAAAAAATTATATATCGAAATATTTAAACAAAATTAAGTAAATGTAGAATTACTAAATAGTTCATTATCAATGTCTTATAGGAAAAATTAAATCTAACTGAATTTGTCCAACTACTTACTTACAATATTATTGTATACTCTATTTAAAAGAGATTTCTCATAAAAACTTTTAGGGTTATTGACAATTTTTGCCAAAAGCAAAAATTATTGTTTTACGTAGCGGCTGTCTTTAGCTGCCGTCTTTGTTTGAAATTGTTTACGGCAGCTAAAGACAGCCGCTACTGGCAAAAATTGTCAAACAACCAACTTTTAATGTATGAAATTTATATTTTTTGGTTCAAATTATTTCTATGAGAAAGCCCTTCTCTATTTAATTATTATTCAAATATACGAAAAATGAGCCTTTTATTATAGTTGTAATGAACGTTGGGAAAGACTCGATAATTATTGACAGGTTGTAAAAACGGTTTGGTGGCATTTTTTATGAAAATTCGAAAAGAAATTAAGAAAATTATGATTGTGAAATACAATAGTTTAAATGAAGTTTTGTGATTATAATAGACTTATTTATTGATAACAAGAATAAAAATAAAGTTTAGTGTAAATCGCTGTTTTAAGTGTTTCAATCCTATACAATCCGTATCTTTGCATTATAATTTAAACAAAAACTACAAAATGCGAATCATACTTTTTACTGGAAAAGGAGGCGTAGGAAAGACAACAACCGCTGCTGCAACAGCACTCAAAGCTGCTCAACAAGGTCTTAAAACTTTAGTCATTTCAACCGATCCAGCTCATAGTTTATCCGATGCATTAGATGTCGATTTGACACCTGAACCGTTAGAAGTTGCACCAAATTTGTATGGACAAGAGTTTGATGTGTATTATTCCATGAAAAAACATTGGGGAAATATGCGTCAATTGATGCTCACGATTTTCAAATGGCGAGGTGTAGATAATGTTGTGGCGGAAGAATTGTCGGTTTTGCCAGGAATGGAAGAAGCATCAGCGTTTTTGTGGTTAGAAAAATATTATCGAGAAGGCGATTATGATTTAATCATTATTGATTCTGCTCCGACTGGCGAAACGTTGACTTTATTGAGTTTGCCACAAGTCATGAAATCTTGGTTGACTAAAGCTTTTCCTGGTCAAAAAATGGCGATTAAAGCATTAGGTCGAGTTGTACGAGGAACAACTGGCGTTCCGTTGGATAAAGGTTATCAAGAGTTAGAAAACTTGTTTGACAAATTAGAAAGTATTCAAAAAGTGTTTTTGAATCCAGAAATTTGTTCGATTCGTATCGTTGCGAATCCTGAAAGAATGGTAATTCAAGAGGCGAAACGGGCTTATACTTATTTGCAATTGTATGGTTATAATGTCGATGCAATTATCGTGAATCGAATTTTGCCAGAAGAAGCTGGCGTTGGTGTTTTCTCAAAATACGTCAAAGCTCAAAGCGAATATTTAGAAGAAATTAATGATACTTTTTCTCCGTTACCGATTTTTAAAGTACAACATCAAGGTGAAGAAGTTTTTGGTTTAGAATTGTTAGATACAATCGGTGACGCAATTTATGATGGAATTAATCCCGCACAAATTTTTCATAATGAAAAACCGTTTGAAGTGATTGATATGAAAGAAGCATATTTGATAAAACTCAAATTGCAATTCATTGATGATGATGATATTCAGATTGAAAAGTTTGGCGATGAGTTAGTGATTATGGTTGGCGGAAGAAGGAAATCGGTGATTTTACCTCGATTTTCTAATTTCTTGACGTTGGAAAAACATCATTTTTCTAAACCTTGGTTAACGATTCGATTGAAGAAGTCGTAGTTGTTTAGGTACAATTTAAGGCTATTTATATTAAACTCTTCCAGAGTTCTTAAGAATGTTCGTTTCTATCATTTGGCGAAAGCCAATAAAAAATACAGATGAAAAAAGATATTACGACAAGTGAAGATGTTACGTTTTTAGTCGAGGAATTTTATAAAATATTGCAAGTTGACGAACAAATTGGCTACATATTTACGGAAGTGGTACAGTTAGATTTATCCGAACATTTACCAATTATTTCGAGTTTTTGGGAGACTGTTTTGCTTGGTAAAATGACGTATCGAGGCAATGTTATGCGAAAGCATATCACACTTAATGCAAAGGAAAAAATCACGGAAGCTATTTTTGATAAATGGATTCAGGTTTGGAAAGCAACAATTGATACACACTTTGAAGGCGAAAAAGCCAACGAAGCAAAAGAACGAGTGGATATGATGAAACCGATTATGTTGTATAAAATGCAAGTAAGTGAAGGTAATAGATTTATACAATAGACTTTATTCTAAATGACATTTATCGAAAAAAATATTTTTTTTATCTTAATGCAAAAGGAAATAATCACCAAGGTTTCGGGACAGGAAAATCAGCATAATTGATTTCTTAATGGCATAAAATCAATTATGCCGAATCCAAAAGTGGAGATTTGTTACACTACCAAAATATTTAAAATCACACTAAAATTAGGACAAATCTTAGGTGAAGAAGTACGTTGTTTAAATAAAATTCGGAAAAAAAATTGCGACTTTCTTGATAGAATATCTATAAAATCCCTAAATTGCTACTGTGCTAATTTGTATTTTAGATATAAGTTAGAGGAACAGTAAGAATAACATTTGATTTTTACAAAAAAGGATTAGAACCAAATAAATATTTTTAATAATTGATATCATTGGCTTAAAAGATAGAGTGTAAGCCTTATAGGTTTTTTAAGGCAATGTTATCTTATAAAAACGAATAACCAATGTCAAGGAGACCAAAACAGAAACGCAGGACGAGAAAAAAGGTAGTACAGGAAAATGCGAATCAAGAACAGGGAAAAAAAGTATTAGTCACTGTTATTATTGCGACGATTGTTCTTTTAGTATTATTATATTTTAGTTTTAAATCCTTTGCAGGATAAATAAAAAAGGTCAAGCGAGTTCGCTTGACCTTTTTAGTATATTATATTTCAGATTGATTATTTACTTGTAATCCCTTCTGACATGTTTTCTTTTTCATTTTTCAGTTTTGATAATGAAGCTCTGCGGTTCAAACCACATTCTAAGAATTGAACATAATCTGCAGGATCTTTTGCTTCTTTATATCCAATCGGTTTGTGAAGAACCGTTCCGTCATTGTCAACTAATACATACAAAGGTTGTGTTTGTTCCTTGAAGAAATGTTCTTGAAAATCTGCCCATTTGTTTCCTACATCACGGATTTTTTTACCTGAGTAAGGAGACATATAAGTATCAACTTTCTTTCTTTCGTCTACATATAATGAAACCAAAACATAATCTTTTGAAATTATATTTTTTACATCATTTTCAACCCAAACTGTTTCTTCTACCTTACGACAATTCACACAACCATGACCTGTAAAATCAATCAATATTGGTAAATTTGCTTCTTTCGCATAAGCTAAACCTTCATCATAATCTTTGAAACAACGAATACCATTTGGACAATCTGGATATTCTTGTTCTGACTTATCTTGAAACCAACTATGGTTTGTTGGAGGTGCTAAACCGCTTAACAAACTTAATGGTTGATAAGTAAATAATCCTGTAAACATATATGCAACAAATGCTAATGAAGCTAAACCTAAAACACCTCTAACTGGATTGATACGACCTTTTTTCGGGCCATCACTTTTGAATCTAATGAAGCCTAATAAGTATAATCCTAAAATACTAAATAATATAATCCAAGCACCTAAGAATAATTCAATTGGTAAAATATTCCAATTTTCTACTAAATCAGCTGTCGATAAGAATTTTAAAGCTAAAGCTAATTCTAAAATACCGATTGAAATTTTTACAGTATTCATCCAACCACCAGATTTTGGTAAAGTGTTTAACCAACCTGGGAAAGCTGCGAATAAAGTGAAAGGCAAAGCCAAAGCTAAAGAGAAACCAAACATTCCCATCAATGGTCGAAGCGGTACATAATCACCAACTAAAGTTGGACCACCACCATTTGAAGCTTCTACTAATAAAGAACCGATAATTGGGCCTGTACAAGAGAAAGAAACTAAAGCTAATGTAAACGCCATAAAAAAGATACCAATTAAGCCACCTTTGTCCGCCATTTCGTCGGAGCGATTTGCCCAAGAGTTTGGTAATTGAATTTCAAATAGTCCAAAGAATGATAATGCAAAAGTTACAAATAATCCGAAGAATATTAAATTCATTACAACACTTGTCGATAAACGATTCAAAGCATCTGCACCAAAAAATCCGGTAACGATTAAACCTAAACCAACATAAATACCAATGATTGATAAACCATAAATTGACGCATTCTTAATACCTTCTGCTTTTGTTTTACTTTGTTTCGTAAAGAATGCTACGGTTAATGGTAACATTGGAAAAACACAAGGTGTCAGTAATGCAACTAATCCGCCACCAAATCCAGCTATGAAAATCCAGAATAAACTTAATCCTTCTTTTTCTTCTGATTCACCGTCAGTACAACCTGCACTTGCATAAGTCATATCAAAATCGTGCATACCATCATCAGTTTTTGCGACTTCTGTAGTTGCTGTTTCCTCGGCTGGTTGTTCTTCTATTTCTTCTTGTGCTGCTAATGCTGCTGCTTCTGCTGCTAATGTTGCTTCGTCTTTTGTAATCTTTTTTGGTAAATAGACAGAAAAAGGAACAGGTTTTGGAGGCAAACAAACATCCTCATTACAAGCGACATAGTATAATTGACCTTTGATTCTTCTCGAACCACTTTCTAATCTAATCTTTTTTGTAAACGTAACTTGGTCACCGAATTTTGTTAATGTCATTTTGAAATGATCATCACGTTTTCTAATACGATTTTCACCTTTTTCTGTACGTTTGATTGTTTTTAACCTATCGCCTTCTCCTTCAATATTGAATTTGGTAGGCATCGGCCCTTTACTACTATTAGAATATTGAGAATAAATGTAGTAACCTTCTTTAATATTTGCATCGAAGTCAACTTCATATTCATTCTCACTTACTCGCCTTGCTGAATATTTCCATGTAACAGGATTCGCATCAGTTAATCCGCTATTATCTGTTTTTCTTTTCTCAGGAGTTGGAGCTGCTTCAACAACTGGAGTTGTTGTTTCTTTAGGAGCTGGTTTTGGAGTTACTTTTACAACTTTAGGAGCTGGTTTTTTTAAGTTAGAAAACTCAACATCAATATAAGTTGGTGGCATACATTTTTCATCATTACAAGTCATAAAGTAGATATAACCTTTCAATGGTTTGCCATCATATTTATCCGTAACCGTGACTTTTTGAGTATAAAGGGCTTGTTTTGAAAACTTAATGACTTCTCCGTCAAAAACCTTGTCATAAGTTTTTTTTCTATTTTTCGAAGACTCGACAACTTTACCAACTTTTATACCTTTGGGTAGATCCTCCAATACAATTTCTGTTGGTTGTGGCCCTAAATCTTGATTGGTAAGCATAGAGTAAGTCACCCAGCCTTTTGCAATATTAGCTGTGTAAACTAACTGATATTCACCGTTCCCTAAATCTTTTGCTTTCCAAGTCCATTTAGTCGGCTTTGTCTGACCAAATAAACTTAATGTTATCAAGGTGAAAAATAGTAATGTAATTATTTGTCGCATATTATGCTGCGTTTTTATGGTTATTTTTTGGCTTAAATTTTATTCCGTAATTATAATTGTTACCAAAGTACAAGATTGTTACTTAGAAATAATAAAATCACTACAAATTCGCCAAAAATTTGACTTTTATTTTAAATAATGCTTAGATTGACAGCAAATTTACTCTTTCTGCTAATTTTTCGTAGTTAATGAACTGTTAAACATAAGATAATCAATACTTAATGCTCAAATATAACGCCGATGATTTAAAATATTGATATATAAAAATATTAATATATGTATTAAACACTTTGAAAACCTAAGTCTTTTTACTAATCAATTGATTAATAGTAAGATAGAAAAAGCAACTCCCTAAACCATAAGCTAAATAATCCCATAGATCTTTTGTGTAGTTCATATTTAATTTAGGCACAATTTCTTCAAAAAAAATGGAAAATATTGTCGTGAAAATCACAATCTCGAAAATAGTCAAATTTGAAGTGCGACGGTTCCAAAAAAACTGCTCCATTAAGAATATAGAAAGTACAAAAGGCATTGCTAAAAAATCATCTAAATACGCATCAATAAACGGAAAATTTATCAATAATATTTTTTGAATAATTTGATGTAAAGTCAATAAAATTGTAAGCACTATAAAGATAGGAGAGAAGAGGATTTTTTGAATCCTTTTAGAATTACTCATAAGTTAATTTTTATGATTCTTCGACAAAATTCTGTAATCTATCACAAAAAAATGTCAAAGACTCAAATTATTTATTTTTTATTCCCGTTTTGCTGAAACGTAAAATAACAATCATAAAGAAACAATCATAATTGCTAAATTTTGCTTCACAAAATGCTTTTTTTCGCAGATTCCGTAGGTTTACTAATAAATGGTAAAAAAATGATTTTGTTAATGAAAAATCTGCGTGAGATGATTGTTTTACAAGGCAAAATGTAATATTTTCATTTTTAAATTTAATATCAGCGAAACATGAATTTTTACTAATAATGAAGAATCAATGAATAATTTTTCAAAGAACCATAATTTAAACTATACTATTTTTTTTGTAACTTTCCACTATCTAATATTCATTGAGGTGTAATAACCAATTATAATAACCAATTATGACTACCAAAGAATTTAACTGGAAAGCAACTGATGGAATAAATATTTATGCTAAATCATGGAATATTACGACACCAAAAGGTGTGATTTGTATGGTTCATGGTTTAGGAGAACACATTAACCGTTATGCACATGTCGCTTCATTTTTTAATAAAAATGGATATGCTTTTTATGGAAATGATCACTATGGACACGGAAAATCTGGTGGTGCAAAAGGTCACACACCAAATTATGAAAGTCTTTTAGTAGAAGTTGATATATTAATTAAAATCGCTAAAAATGAAAACCCGAATGTGCCTATTTATCTATATGGACATAGTATGGGTGGCAATATTGTGTTGAATTATCTATTTGTTCGTAATCCAAATATAGCTGGAGTTATTGCAACTGCTGCGGCTATTCAATTACCAAAACCACCACCTGCTGCATTGATGGCACTGGGAAAATTGATGCGAAAAATTTATCCTAAATTTGCTCAACCAAATGGTTTAGAATTAAAATACTTATCAAAAGATCAAGCTGTTATTGATACATATGTTGAAGATGATTTGGTGCATGATAGAGTGACTTCAGAGTTAGGTTTAGCACTTATTGAACGTGGCAAATGGTTAGTCGAAAGCTCTCGAAAAACGGATATTCCATTATTATTGATGCATGGTGCAGAAGATGGAATTACATCACCTGAAGGAACAATTGAACTGTCGAAAATGACTGAAGGAGATGTAACATTGAAGATTTGGAAAGAGATGTATCACGAGATTCATAATGAGATTGATAAACAAGCCGTATTGGATTTTATGTTAAATTGGATGAAAAGTAGTATCGTGTAACTGTTGATTACGAAATACTGAAAATTACGGACAATTATTATTGAACTCACTCCAACTTTCTAAGAGACAACTGGAGGAGTTCAAGAATAATAAATCCTTAAAGTTATTGTTTCACAACCTTCCCATTATTCACAATTTGTCCATCAATCTCAATTGTATAAAAATAGACACCTTTACTCCATTGATTCGTAAGTTCAGTTGGAACTTGTAGGCGATGTGGCATATCTAATTCTTCTGTGATTTTGAACGCTGCCAATTGTTGTCCCATGATAGAATAATACCTCAAAATCATTTCGCCTCTTGTGACTTGATACATATTTAAGTTCAAATTATCGGTGAATGGATTCGGGTAAAAGATGAAAGCGTCTTCTTGATTTCTAACGATTTCTTTTTGAATAGTATTAATATTTTCATCCATCCAAACTACACGATTTTCAAACCAATCTTTCAAAAAAGTGATTTCTTCTTCGTAAGTTTCGCCTACAAAGTCGTTTGGCCAAACACTTTGACCGAGAATTGGGAAACGTTCAAAATTTCGTACTTGAGATTCATTCAATATCGCTGCATGGTCATCAATCATCTGATGAATATTCGTGATATTAAATGTCGTTTGACGCAATTCTTGCCAACGATCGGCAACGGCATTGGCGAAAGCCTCATCAGATAATAATTTATCCCACCAATAACCAATTAACCAAGCATCATCTGGGCAAACTGAATTGTAGTCAAAAACCCAACCTTCATGTGAGCTTCCCATACAAAAATTAGCATTTCCCATGCCGATATTAAAATCCCAAATCGGTCCCATTTTTAATAATCCACCATCATCATCATGTTCTTTATGAAAGTATGTACTGATTCGATAGGCATCAGGATTTCGTCCCAATTCATTTAAAAGCAAAAAATCAATAAAGGTATTCACATCAATATATTGGCGATAACCCAATATTGTATCTTTGTAATTCTCACCACTCAAAGCCGCTTCAAAATCATTCATAAAATCTTGAATGTATTGATATTGCTCTGGTTGTAGGTTATTGGCATTTGGATAGATAACTTGATAGTTTAAAGGTTGATTTGGTGTCGCATAATTAGAACTAAAAATATTTTGGTCGCTATTATCAAATTTATCCAATTTCAAAATATAACCTCCTGAAATATCTGGTACTTCAACTTCATCAGGATTTAATTTTTTAATATCAACTCTGTTGCCATCTCGTTTGATTTTTTCCATCAAAACATAAACACCTTTATATTCTCCATCAATCATTAATTCACAATATCGAGTTCGACTCGCATACATTCCGATTTGATTACTCAATCCGTAGATTAAGACGTTCCGAATCATCGTTTTATCCGAATAAGGCCCATACAAAATCCAATCTTCTTCCTTTGGTAAATCCAACAAAGTTGTATCTAAATCTTCGTCATTGGCATCCCAAGTTTCAAAACCATAAGACTTTTTATCAAATAAAAACTGTGAAGTTTGACCACGTAATTCTATACCAATTCGACCTTCATAACTGTATGAATCTGTTAGATTATTTCGCTGTCCATTTCCATTGTCTATAATTCCAATATTTCCACCAACTTTAGGTTCGTCAACGATTGTACCATCTGAATTAATGATGATGATTGGTAAATTAGAATCTGTAAAATTTTGTGCATTCGTTTGTAATACACTGATTATTAGAATAATAAAAGCGAGTAAATTTTTTTTCATAATTCGTCTTTAGTTGATTTTTTATTCGTTCGTGCCGATTGCTAAAATACAGAAAGTATATATCTTCAAAACCGTTTTTTTAATAATTGGTTCAAAACATTATTCCTATTTTACTAATAAATTAATATGTTTTTGCCATCATCGAAATTTCGGTGATAGCTATCATTTTTATACCGAAAGAGGAATAATAAATGGTTTTCATCTCTTGAGTTTTAAGTACATTACCAAAAGTAATCACGTATTCTAACTCGTACTTTTTCCGTTCTACTTCATTAAAAAATATTCATGTAACTCGGCTATATTCACATTTTTTAAAATCGTAGAACATAAAAATTATTTCGCTATAATACGTGCTTACTTCTGATAACGTACTTAAAACAGATGAAAACCGTCTAATATCTATTTGTCTAAAGTCTAAATAATTAATCAAATATAAAATTTAATCCAAAATAATCAACTTCATCACTTGCGATTCTATCCCTTTTGATATTCGTATCAAATAAACACCTTGTGGCAAATTATCAACATCAAGACGATTTATATTTTCACCTTGATTGATATCAAATATTTCCTGTTTTAATAATCGTCCTTCAATACTAAACAGGTCTGTAGAAATTTTTCCGACTTCATCGCTGACTAAGTGTATGTCTACGTAATCACGAGTAGGATTTGGGATGAGTTGTAGTTGTTTTAATGTTGTTTGCCTCTTGATTGTCCATGTTAAACAATTATTAGTATCAATCTCAATATAAATCGGATTGCTATCATACGAACAGCCATCAGGTGTTGAAACTCTTGCGATGTAATAACCTGTACCATAAGTAGAATTTACTGTAAATGTAGAGGTTTGGATAGGAAAACCTGTTGAATCTCTAATTAAAAAAGAGCTAATTGCAGTATTGATGTTATTCATAGGCGAATAATACCAAAGATAATTAACTCCACCTGTATTAGGTCTCGGATATGCTATCAATGTACAACTCATCGTATCATACACAATTTCAGGCATAATACTATCATGAACCGTCACCATTACCGATTCTGATACAGCACAACCTATAGAACTTTGAGCTGTTACGTCATAAGTTGTTGTCATCAATGGTGATACAACTCGATTCGTCATTGTTGAGCCATCATCCCATGTTAGCGAACCATTGCTACTTGCATTTAAGAAAGCATTATCACCATAACAGATTGCCGTATCATTTGATACAGTCAATATTGGTGGCAGTTGAACATTTACACTCAAAGTCGTATCTGCTGAACAGCCGAAACTATTCGTCACATTGATATTGTAATCCGTTGTCACCGTTGGAAAAGCAATCGGATTATTAATCGTTGAATCTGTTAATGTACTTCCTGGTGTCCATGTGTATAAAAATCCTGTTCCACCTGTTGCTGCCGCTAATAGATTGGTAGAATCACCTACACAAATACTTGGAGGACTTGGAATACTAATTATAATCTCTGGATATACATTGACCGTTACAAATCCTGTATCGGTACAGCCATTTATTCCAGTTACAATTACTGAAAATATTGTCGTATCTGTAAGTGTGGCTATTGGATTTGGTATATTTCCATTATTCAATAAGTTACTTGGTGACCATGAATAAGCTATACCTCCAAAAGCATTCAATTGTATGGTTTCACCATAACAAATTGATGTGTCTGCTGTAATACCAACAAATGGAGGTGGTAATAAACTTGTCATCGTAACCATAACGGTATCACAACCATTCACATTTGGCAACAATTGAACAACTGTTCCAGTATCGGCAGGATTACAACTTGTCTGTGTAATAATAACGGTATCTATTGGTAATAATATTGTTTCTGTAATTTCCCAATTTGTACAACCGTTTTGAGTAATCACAACTGTATCTAAACCAGTTTGATTCACATCACAAGTTGTTGCTGTTAAATTAGTAATCATTACAGGAGCAATGGTTAAGTTGGTTGTAATCACACTGTCACAACTATTTGCTGCACCACCGATTAGTGTATCAACATAAGTTCCTGCTGTATTGTAAGTATTTCCAGCAACTTGATATGTTCCACCAAAACAGATTGTAGTATCAATTGTTGTTGTTGCATTTGGTAATAAAGTCGTGTTTGTAATCACTAAACTATCGCAACCATTCGTTGCATAAATTATCGTATCAATACCGACTTGATTTGCATCACAAGTTGTTGCTTGTAAATACGTTGTGTCGGATTGTAGTAAAGTCGTATTTGTAATGA
>JBGCFH010000434.1:0-2358 GCA_045106825.1 Saprospiraceae bacterium
TTCGTCGTTCATATAGATAAGTTGTTCGTTGATTACCACCATCTACTTTCGATTTTCGCAAAGATACTTCTCCTAATCTTGCTCCTTCTATCAATATACCATTAACATATAATTCTATATTTTTTTTGTCAATATTAATATTAGAAAAAAACTGAATACTAATACCAAATTTTCCGTTAGTCGAATGATAAGCATCTTTTTCTGAAAAGCCAATATTTGGTTGTAACCAACTCATATCTACAAAATATTCTTCTACTTTTGGAGGTTCGTTGACTGTTACAATAAACTTTCGTTGTGTCTGTTTTGATTGATTACTTGCTATTATTGTTGTATGAATATTGATTAAAGAAGATGGATAATCTTCAACAACTGCTAAAGGAATACGTACTGTAATCATTTCATTGACACCTACTTCTTGCTTTGGAGTTTGCCAATCAGTCACCATTGTCACACCTTTTGGTAATTTCAAATCAATCATTGGTTCGATAGCTGCTACTTGACCATTATTTTTAATTTCTAAGACCAAATCAAATGTTGACCCTTTGATAATCTTATTTGCTGTTGTCTCAAAATCATGTCGCATCACTTCCAAACTCGGATGTGGTGCTTCACCAGTATAAAATGACCAAGGTAATTGTTGCAAAACTGTTCCTTTTTTATTTTGAATCCTAATTTCTAAATCTGCTTTATCAATATTAATATCATCATTTCCTGTTATCGGAATCGCTACATTTTTACGCTGTCCTTTTAGCAATTCATTTACAAAAATAGATTTGTAAATCTCTACACCATTCGGCAAATTTCCTGTTATCATGATTTCCAAACCAAAGAGATATTGACGACCTGTATTTCTTAATTCCAAAAAACCATAACCATTTTCATTCACTTCCAAAAAATCATTCTGATTATGTGTTTTCGTTGTTACTGAAGCATTTAGCGTAGAAATATTACTAAAAACTTGACCTTGATTTAAAGCATAATAACCAAGCCAAGCTCCTTTTTTATCCTTATACTTCTCTCCTACTATTAATAAATTACCATCATGAGTAGGATAAAGTTGCGTGATTTTTTCACTTTTATTCGGTTTATCAAAGTAGATAATATCAAGTTGACCATAAGTCATTCCATGCACCATTTTCAAAAACAATCGACTTGTATTTGCACCTCGTTCATATCCTTTCGTAAAACCACCAATCACAATATTTCCATTAAATAATTGTGTAATCGACTGCCCTTCTTCTTGTCCAGAATATTTTCCAATAGCAGAAGTATTATTAAAATTAATATTTCGTTCTTCATCCAAAACTGCCAACCAGTTTTTACGTTTTTCTCCTGGGCCTTGAAACCCTGAAATTGCATAACCTCCATCTTGCAAAGCCACAATATCCGTTGATTCTTCCCATAGTTTAGAGGCTTTTTGTTTTTTACCTTCTCCTTCAATAGCTGTTTTATCAAACAATACATATAAATCAGCAACAGTATGTTCACCTTCCTTATCCACATCCATTATCCAGACATTAGAATCATCACCTTTTTCAGGTTCTGTAATTCCAGTCATCACAAACCGACCATTCGTTCCTTGTACTATAGCACGAGCTTCATCTCGTTTCGACTCAATACTTTCATAAGTTTCCATTCTCGGCAATGCACCATCTGTATTCGTTTTGACCCACCACGCTTTACGAGTACCACTAATTGTCTGATAACCAACCATTACGACATCGCCATCTGTTGCTGTAATCACATCATTAAAACCATCTTCCTCACTTTCACCAAATGTTTTATTTTCTAATATTCGACCTTTGTTATCCACTTTTAACCACCAACCATCTGACTTTTTTTGACCGTTCACTACCCTACTTCCGACTAAGATAAATGTCCCATCATACGCTTGTGTCATCGCTGTCAATATCCCTTTTTCTTCAAATACCAATGGCTGCGAAAATACTCGTTCTCCATTGTCCATCTCCAATAACTCAAAGTAACAAGTCCCATCATCTTCATTTCCAATAATAGCAACTTGTCCATCTATCGTCTGAATGACATCTGCGATTATTCCGCCTTTGGTTTGTCCTAAGTTCACTTCCCACTTTAAATCTTGTGCAGATAGTGTTACGCTGCTTAATAATAATAGTAATAGGTGTAAATTTTTTATCATGGTTTTGTTATTTTGTACCCGCCGAGTTCTCGGCGGGTACTTACATCCGCAAAGACAACAAACCTCAACAGACAGCGGCTCCGCCTTCGCTGCCTTTATGATGTTCGTTATCTTTGCTCCTTTACTTGTCTTTTGCTTGTTCTTGACTTGCCCTTGCTCAATAACTACTTGAATGTCTGTACCTGCCTATGGGAAAACAA
>JBGCFH010000435.1:0-15554 GCA_045106825.1 Saprospiraceae bacterium
AAAGCAAGAAAATAGAACAATATGGACAGTTGAAAACGTAGAGGAAAGTGTCCGAATGTTGCTATTAGAAAATAATACGAATTTTAAGGATTTGATTAAAAATTTGGAAAATCATCAAGATTTATATGATTTGGTTTTTCGAATTGTGGTTGATGGTGAAAGAATTACCTTTAATCCTGATAATGCAACGATTTCAAAAGGTATCTTATATGGCGTTTTTAAACGAAATGGTTCTATAAAAATTCATAATAGATTATATGAACAGCGAATTTATAATTATATGATTTCCAATATAGAAGTCAATTTGCAGACTGAAAATTATAACGATAATAATCAATTCAAACTGCCAAATAATGAATTAAATCTTCAAAAAGTAATTGAGAAGTTCCAAGAATTTTTAAAAGAGGAATATTCGGGTCAAGACCAATCTTTTTTGGAGCGACAATGGAGAATTATCTTTTTAGCGTTTTTGCGTCCAATTTTGAATGGAAGCGGCTATACTTTTAAAGAAGTTCAAATTTCGGAAGAAAAGCGATTAGACGTTACAATTACTTACTTTCAACATCAATATATTGTCGAATTAAAACGTTGGTATGGCAACGCTGCACACGAAAGAGGAATCGTGCAACTAAGTGATTATTTAGATCGACAAAATCAAACGAAAGGCTATTTGGTTATCTTTGAACATAAGACAGGGAAAACGTGGCGAAAGGAAAGGATTGAATATGAGGACAAAGAGATTTTTGCAGTTTGGGTGTGATGATTTCTTTATGAGAATTTATAAACACAGCAATTTATAATGGCAAAAATGTGTTACGTTAATTCGCAATTCAAAATATAAAAACTTAAAAGGAGCATCAAAAATTTGATGCTCCTTTTTCAATTTTGCCTTTTTGAAATTTACCAAACAGCATCACCTTTCTTTCGTTCATTAACCCATTGACTCCAGTTTTCATTAAATCCGTGAATTTTATTGGTCGTTTCTTTTTTGTTATCGACAATAGGTAAACCTTCATTATACCATTCAAACAAACCGCCATAAAGATTATAAACTTTTTTATAACCAGCATCTTCTAATTGATTCGTAATTTTTTCGCTTCGATAACCAACAGAACAATAAATCACGATATTTTGACTGGTATCAATTTCGGGAATATTACTTATTTCAAAATTATCATAACCAACCCAAATAGCATCTTCGATATGACTTATATCGTATTCTTGTTTTTCACGAGCATCGAGATAGGTCACTTTATCTAATTTCTTAGTATCGGATACAGAAATCTCTGATACATTATGACGAAGTAGCCATTGCAATCTTTTCTGATATTTTGGATTTTTGACTTGTGTATCCGAACGAGAACAGCTTACGAAAAGCGTTGTTATTCCTAATACGATTAATTTAAAAATATTTTTCATGAATGGTAGATATAGTGAATTGTAAACAATAACTTCGACAGATAATGATTTAAGATTCTTTGTCGAGTTTATTATTGACTCTTCACATAAAAAATCATCAGTTGAATCATTCAACTGATGATTGTGAATAATACTATTCAAACGCTTATGCGATGTAGATGTTTTTTATTTGTGTTTTAAATCACAATATGTCTTTTGTTTACCAAAATTATTTAGCTCTTAATTCTGCTAAACGTGCTTTTACCTGTTCGATAATGGTCTTTTGTTGCTCAATTTCGTTTGCTTTAGCTTCTTGATCAGATATATTTTGTTCAATATCGGCTTCAGCTTGAGCGATCCTTGCTTTCCAATCTTCAATATTTTTTTCTAACGTTGCTTTGTCTTTAACTAATTTTTCACGATTTGATTCTAAATTTTTCAAAGCTTTTTCCTCTGCTTTTACTTCACTTTCTACCATCAAGATTTGTAAATGTAATCCAAAGTCCATTAAAATTTGCTCACCTAAAGCATAGCCGTCAGGATGTTCGACAGAAGAAAGATAAGCACCACCTAAGTCAAACCAAACAGTCATTGTATTTCCATTAAATTTGGTGTAAACATCAACTGAATTATCGCTAAGTCCTAAAATTTTGGCATTATCTGTAAAATATTCATCTGTTTTGCGATTTTTCTTAGTTTTGCCATATTTCTTAAAGAATTTTACCCATTCTTTCGGAGCATCCTTTTCGCTGCCTTCTGGCAATACGATGGTTAAACTATTAAAAGTACCAGCACTCATATAACTTTGACTTTCAGTAATTTGACCAAAAGTAACGGTCACGAATAATGTTAAAATAAACGATAGTAACGTAATTTTTTTCATCTTTAATTTTTTGTAAAAATTATTAAATAATTCTCCGAGATATTCATTTCAAAAAGAGTAACTTGCTTATGTATAGGTAATTGAATAAGTCTATTAAAAGTGTAATCATTGATTCAATTATGGATATTCTATTAGACGAATATTTTAGTGATTCGTTTCAGAAAGTTACGATAAAATTTTATTTTTCTACAATTTGTGACAGGTTATTTTTAAAATAATTTTTATTAAAACCAAAATGATACAACTATGAAACATCAAAACCTTTTATTATTTCTTATTACGTTATTGATAGGATTTTCATTTTATTCATGTGAAGATACCTCAACTAATGAAACGGAACAAGAGGCTATTAGTCAACAAAATCAAACTATTCAAATCAAAGAAAATTTGGTAGATGGATTCCAAGATATTATTGATTCTAATCAAGTTGCTGGTTCTATATTAATTTATGATGCTCAAAAAAATGAATATTTTTCTAATGATTTTGAAAGAGCAACGACAGGTTTTTTACCAGCATCAACTTTCAAAGTCATCAATTCAATCATAGGATTAGAAACAGGAGTTGTAGAAAATGAAAATCATTTGTTCAAATGGGATGGCAAACCTCGTAGAATGAAAGTATGGGAAAAAGACCTTATATTGGCGGAAGCATATAAAGTATCTTGTGTTCCTTGTTATCAAGAAATTGCCCGAAATATTGGAACAAAACGCATGAATGAATATCTGAAAAAATTCGATTATGGCAATATAGAAATTGCAGATTCGATGATTGATATATTTTGGTTAGAAGGCGAGTTTAAAGTGACACAAAAGCAGCAAATAGACTTTTTGAAACGCTTTTATAACGAATCATTACCAATATCAGATAAAACGTATGCTACTATGCGTAATGAAGTAATGGTTATTGATGATAATGAAGATTACAAACTAAGTGGAAAAACTGGTTGGGCTATTCGGAATGGCAACAACATTGGCTGGTTTATTGGTTATGTAGAAAAAGATGATAACATTTATTATATGGCGACAAATATAACACCATTGAATCAAAATAATACAAATGATTTTGTGCGTGCTCGATTACGAATCGGATTAGATGCTATCCAACAATTAGGAATTATACAATAGAAAAATATTTAGAAAAATATTTAGAAAATTATGGTAATATAAGAAAATTTAAACTAACCTTTTGAGTTCATGTTTCGCTGAAATATAAAATAGAAATCACAATTGTTAAGTTTTGCTTCATAAAATGCTTTTTCAAGCAGATTTCACAGATTTATACAGATTTTCTAATAATTTGTAAAAATATTTTTGCTTTTATTAATTAAAAACTTGCGTGAAATGATTGTTTTATAATGTAAAACGCAATATTTCCATTTTTTAATTTAATATCAGCGAAACATGAATTTAAGTATAATTATAATTTTTCTTGTAATTGTTATTCAACATAAATTATGAAATTCAAAATTTACACATTTTTATTATTAATGATTGGTTTGTCTTTTCAGCTTTCTGCTCAAGTTCAGGTAACTGGACAAGTGAAAGATGCAATAACGGGCGAATCAATGATTGGCGTAACCGTTCGCACAAATGAAGGAAAAGGAACAATAACAGATTATGATGGAAATTATACTGTAACGATAACTGCCTCTACATCTATTACATTCTCATATATTGGTTATAAAAGTTTATCAATTGAAGTTATTACTGCCGAAAATCAAGGAAATACAACGTCAATAGAAAGAAGTGTGAACATGGAAGAAGCGACTTCTATCTTAGATGCGGTAACGGTTACAACAAGTCGTTACGAAAAAAACATATTGAAAGAAGCTGTTACGATTGATATTATTGATCCAAATTTTTTGGCAAATAATCAAATTACACAGCTTGATCAAATCATTAGTAAAGTACCTGGTATACAAATTATAGACGATCAAGCCAGTGTACGAGGAAGTGGTTTTTCATTTGGTGCAGGAAGTCGAGTGAGTATTATTGTGGACGGTTTGCCATTGTTAGCACCAGAAGCTTCAACGATACCTTGGAACTATGTGCCTATTGAAAACATTGCTCAAATAGAAGTGCTTAAAGGAGCGGCTTCGGTTCTTTATGGTACTTCTGCGATGAATGGAATTATCAATGTTCAGACAGCTTATCCTACTGCCGAACCTTCGACAACTTGGCAGACTTATGCTGGTGTTTATTCTGATCCTAAAAAAGAGTATCAAATATGGTGGGAAGATAAACCACAACCACACAATTATGGAACTTATGTTTCACATCGTCAGAAAATTGGGAAAAAATTTGACATGGTATTAGGTGCTCATTCTCACAAAGAACTATCTTTCTTACAAGATGCAAATGAACGCCGAAATCGCTTTAATTTTAATACTCGTTATCGAATTACAGATAATTTATCCGTTGGTATTAATGGTAATGTAATGGAGTATACCAAAGGTTTTTGGGGTTTTTGGGGAGATGGCGACACTTTAGCATTACAGCCTTTAGCACGACTTAGTCAAGACAGTTATTTTTCTCGCAACTTCGATCCTTATTTAACTTATTTTGACCCTTATGGTAATCAACACTCTATTAAGACACGATTTTATAGTGTGACTTTTCTTCGTACAGGGAACTCACAAAATACAACAGCTGGTGTGAATCATTATGAATACCAATTTAACCGACAGTTTAAAAATAAAATGAATGTAACAGCAGGTTTGAATCGTCAAGTTTTAGATGTTGCAAGTCCATTTTTTCCTTACGATACTACAGCGATGGAACCCGGTTCTGTTCGAGGTGCAATCAATAGTATTTATGCACAGTTAGAAAAGTCAATGATTGATGATAGATTGACCGTTGCGTTGGGTTCTCGCTGGGAAACTTATGCTTTTGAGGACGAGTCACAAGTTGGTTTTCCTATCTTAAGATTAGCTGGTTCTTTTGCGATTACACCAAAAGATATTATTCGTGCTAACTTAGGTCAAGGTTATCGTTTACCGAGTTTGTTAGAGCAATATATTGATTTTAATAATGGTTTACAGAGTTTTCCGAATCCCGAATTACGTCCTGAAATTGGAGCAAGTTATGAGATTGGTTACAAACGAGCTTTTGATTCTAAATCCATTAATGGTTACTTTGATGCGGTTGTTTTTTATAATGATTATACCGATTTGATAGAACCAGTTTTTGGTTTTTATAACGATGATACAACTGTTGTAACGATTTCTGATGGAACTAATTATGGTTTTAAAAACCTCAATATTACCGAAGCACGAATTTTAGGTTTAGAATTAGGTGGACAGATTAGTGGAAAATTAAGAGAGGTTGGTTATAGACTTTGGACAGGTTATACGTATACTTTTCCTGTAAATTTAGCAACGGATACTACGAATTTGAGTAGCTCAGGATTTTTTATCAAATCTGCCGTTCAATCTATGTTTTCGGTAGATACTTCTTTATATGAAGGAATTTTGAATTATCGAAGTTTGCATAATTATCGCTTAGATTTAGAATTATATTATAAAAAATTAACCGTTGGTATCGCAGCAAATTACCAAAGTAGAATGATTAATGTTGATGATATATTTGTAGGGGAAGGCTACTGGGGCGATATCTTAACCTTTTTCAATGGTGGTGACGATGTTTTTCCGGGCTTGGCAGATTATCGTGCAGAACATACGACTGGTGATTTGGTATGGGATTTCCGACTGAATTATAATGTTACCGAAAAAGTTCGATTGAATTTTGTAATTAATAATGTATTCAATTATGAATATGCATTACGAATCGGAAAAATTAGTCCGCCAAGATTGATGACTCTAAAAATGGAAGTTGGAATTTAATTGTTAATTGTTAACTGGTAATTGGAAAACTTTACGAAAGAGTTTCAACTTTCGTAAAGTTCCTTTTTTTTAGAAAAAATCGTCAAACTCGCAACTCGTAACTCGCAACCCAACTCACTTCTCAATTACTCTAAACTTCCTAATAAAAGCGGTTGGATCTAAATAGCCAGTTGTATCTGATGAATAACCTCCACCAAGTGCAGCAGCAATTTTCCAACGCATTTCCAAATGTAAATGAGCATAATACATTCCATCAGCGTTTCCGATTGTGGCTACTTTTTGACCTTTTTTAATTGCATCACCTTCTTCGACAATGATTTCTAAACAATGAGCATACAACGATTCTCGCATTTCGCCATTCGGCAATTGATGAACAATACGTAGAATATTTCCCCAGCTACTACCATAATCTTTTACTTCCGAAACTAAACCGTGACTAATCGCATAAATCGGATGTCCTAAGTCTGAGTTTCCACCAGTTGTTGCATTCCAATCATCGCCTAAATGATTGTTTTTTTGAAACGGTTGAGCATTATAGTAACCTTTTGCATCTGGTTTTCCGACAGGAAAATCAAAACCATCACTGATATATTCAGGGTTTTGGTTGAAAAAGTCATAATAAATTGTTTGAAGAAATTTCGGTTTTGATGTTTCGGTAACATTTTTAGAGGTGGATTTATCTGTTTTTGGAATGGATTTGTTACAATTATAAAAGAGGAGAACCAACAGACAAAAAATGATTATACGATTCATAGATAATTCCTATTTTTAAATAATTTATAAAATTTTAACGTTAGAATATACGATATAATAAAGGATTGATATAGGATACAAATTTTAATATTTTCATAAAATGAATAGCAATTATTAATTTGTAACTTTGAAAATCTAAAAAAACTATTGAAAAAAATCTACGGAAAATTTAAAAAAAATATGAAAAATATAGCTTTTACTTTATTAATGATGTGTTTCACTTTTGTTATAAATGCGAAAGTGATTGTAAAAGGAACACTTGTAAATGACAAACCAGATGCTAAAGAAATTCATTTATTAGAACATGATGGCATTGCTTTGACTAAGATAACAACGGTTACTTTACAAGAAAATGTTAATAATAAAACGTTCCAATTCGAATTAGAAAATGTACAGATAGGATTTTACTTTATCGGAATTGATGAAGATAACGTAAAATCTATGGTTTTAGGGCCAGATAAAGAAGTTACTATTACAGGAAACTGTTCTAATTTAGCTTTGGCAGTTGTGACTTCACCCTTGAATACAGAGTTTATGAGTATTTATCGTCAAGTACAAGGAATTGATGGTCGATTTAATAAAGAAATAAATGCTATCAGAAATGCAAGAGGAAATGCTGAATTGATTAAGAAAGCAGAAGCAGAAATGGCAAAGATTGATGCGGATCGTAAAAAAATACTAAACGAAACAACGGTCAAAAATGCATTTTTAGGGAATTTCGTCGGTTTATATACTTATTATAGTTACCAAAATAACAAAAAAGCCTATAACAATGAGATTGAATATTTTGGTAATGAATATTTTGGCAATGTAAATTTAGCCGATCCACAATTTAACCGTATTCCATTTTTGTACGATAAGGTGCGTCAATACACACAAACATTGGCATCTGTCGGACAACCAAATCAAGTACAAGAAGCTTTCTCAAACCGTTTGTTATCACAAGTCGCACAAGGAACAAGAGCTCATAAAGCTGTTTTAGCAGGTATTATGAATGGTTATATTCAAGGAAAAAATACGGTACTGTTTTCAAAATATGGTGAGCAATACTTAAAATTATTTGGTAACCAAAACCCCGATATTGCGAAAACTTTGACGCAGCAATTAGCACAAGTAAAAGCAGAAGTTCAGAAAGCACAACTAACTGCAATCGGAAAAGCTGCACCAGATTTCACACAAAATCAAGTCGACGGAACAGCAATGAATCTAAGTGATTTGCGTGGAAAAGTAGTCTTAGTTGACTTTTGGGCAAGTTGGTGTCGTCCTTGTCGTAAGGCAAATCCAGAAGTTGTCGCATTATACAATAAGTATAAAGACCAAAACTTTGAAATTATTGGCGTAAGTCTCGACCGAAATCAAGGTGCTTGGGAAAAAGCAATCGAAGTCGATAAATTAACGTGGTATCATGTTTCAGATTTGAAAGGTTGGCAAAATTCGGTGGCACAATTATATGGTGTTCGTTCTGTTCCCCAAACATTTTTATTAGATGCAGAAGGAAAAATCATTGCTCGAAACCTAAAAGGGCCAGCATTAGAAGCCGCTGTCAAGAAGGCACTGGGAGAATAAGATTAGTAGATTAGTGAGCGTTTACAATAAGAAAGCGAATGATTTTCAAAAAATCATTCGCTTTTTATTTTACAGTTTATTGGTTCTTTATTTTTTTTGTGAAAACACTCAAAATTAAAAATAATAAAAACTTTTCGATGATGGTATTTGATTGAAAATCAATGGAATATCGAATACCAAATGGAATCGTAACAGATTTCATTTTTTTACAATTTGGCTACTGAAAAACTTTAAATTAAATGGTTTATTGTAAACTACCAACAGATTTTAATTCTTCAAAAAAGCCAGTCGATTTGTTTTTACGCACATTATTCCAATGATAATAACGTCCATTCATTGCAATATAAACGCCATTCGGTAAGGTTTGAGCAAAAGCAACAGCACTTCCAAGATTAAAAAAACCATCAGAAGAACCCAATTTATAAGGTCGCATCGCACCAGTCATCACAATGGTTTTATCCAAATCGGCAGAAGCCAAAACCTTTGCTGTTTCGACCATTGTATCTGTTCCATGTGTTATAATTAAGTCATGATAAGGAGATTTTTCACAAGAGTCGACAATATATTGACGTTGTTCGGCAGTCATCTCCAAACTATCAATCATCATTAATACTTGAATATCAATATCCAAAGTCGAACGTCCTCGCTTAAACATCTCGGGAACGTGTGTTTGTTGAAAACCCAAATTTCCATTGATAAGGTTGTAATCTTTATCAAATGTTCCGCCTGTTACAAAAACTCCTATTGTCATTTCTATTATTTTGCTTGTCCCGAAATTTCGGGAGTGATTGGTGATTAGTTGATTTGGAAAAGACCAATGATTAACCACTAAAAATTTATCGAAACCAAACTTTTGCTTTTCTATGAATATATGGTATAAATAAACCAATACTTGCTCCAACAGCATAACCTACAAAAACATCAGTCGGATAATGATGTCCTGAACGATAACGTAAATAACCGATTGTGGCTGGAATAACAGCTGCTGCAATCCAAACATAAGGTTTGTATTTAGATTTGGGATGATAGTCCGCAAACATACTTGCACCAGCAAAACACATTGCTGTCGAATAAGCTGTGCTTCCAGAAAACATCGAAAACCGATGTTCTCTATCTATCAATAAATTATTAGGAACAACGATATCAGGATTGTACAAATATGGTCGAGGTCGCAATACCTGTGATTTTGTCATTTGTACTGCAAAGTCTGTCATTGCAAATGTTTCGGCACTTAATAGAATAATACTTCCCCAATCTCCACGACGAATCTTTGGCGAAAAAAATAACAAACCAGGTGTCATCATTGCTGCATACGTTCCAATATTACTGACTTTATCAGCAGTTGGCGACCATTTCGAATGTGCTGATAAATCAATTGATGGAATACTTGTCGGTGTTAAATTGCTAATTTCTACATTTGAAAGTGGCTCAATTTGAGTCTGAACATAACGTCCAGTAAAAGAGCCTAAACCTGCAATACCAATGATTGGAAAATCCAATACAGCGTGCATTTTGTATGGCGAATTTTTTGGTTGTGCAAGTACAATGGTAGAATGAAAAACAGCAATAATTAATATTACAAAACTGATTAATCTGACTTTCATAATTTAAAAATAATAAAAAAGTAGTAGAACTGTATGATTTTTAGAAAAACAGTTGTAAACAACTTTTTTGATGATTGATAATTTATTTTGAAATAATTTTGTTTTTAATAATGATTTTAGAAAATAATGAATATTTATTTAAAAAATCATAATGATAATTTTAGAAAATGGAAAAATTCACTATTTAATTATATTCAATGTTTTACCATCAATTTAGAACTATGCAGTATAAAAGCTGTTAATTTTAATAATAAGATTTAACCGCAAAGGTCGCAGAGATTTACGCAAAGAACGCAAAGACTTTTTTATTTATTATAAATAACACATTGCGTTCTTTGCGATTTCCTTTGCGTTTTTTGCGGTTAAATAATCAAAACGGAAAATCAAACCAATGGAAATATACTGTAAACCTTTCGCTGAAATCGACCAACTTTCTGGCTTCGATAAAGCTTATGCTTCCGCAAATTCTGCATTACGTCCTTTCTACAAGTACGATGTCAATGTTGATAATTTTCAAACAATTATTGATACAAAAAAAGCAAATCCGATTGATAGAAATGTTTTAGTCGAAGTGTTGAAAGAACAATACGCAGATATTGAAACGAACGAAAAAGTACGCCAAAATATTGAAGCGTTGTTAGATGAAAATACGTTTACGGTAATTACAGCACATCAACCGAGTTTGTTTACAGGGCCGTTGTATTTTATTTATAAAACAATTACGGCACTTAATTTAGCAGAAAAATTAGCAGCAAAATATCCCGAAAATAATTTTGTTCCAGTATTTTGGATTGGAGGCGAAGATCACGATTTTGAAGAAATTAATCATTTGCATCTTTTTAATAAAACCATTACCTGGGAAAATGACGAAAACGGTGCAACAGGAATGATGCAAACGTCAACGCTTCAACCTGTTTTGACGGAAGTCAAAGATATATTAGGAAACTCCGGGAATGCTCAAAAAATCTATGCAATTTTAGAAAAATGCTTTACGCAATATTCGACTTATGGAAAAGCAATGTTTGCTTTGACAAACGAATTGTTTAAGGAATTTGGTTTAGTTGTGATTTCTCCGAACCATGCTAAACTAAAACGTGTTTTTGCTCCAATTATCAAAGATGAATTACAAAATCAAGTCTCGAAATCATTAGTAGAAGCGGAGATAGAAAAGAAGGAAGCAGGAGGTTTTAGTGGTCAAGCACACGTTCGAGATATTAATTTATTTTATTTAATGCCGAATCTTCGAGAACGTATTGTTTTTGAAAATGGCATTTATAAAGTGCTAAATACCGAATACGAATTTACGCCAGAAGCGATGATGGCAGAAGTTGATAATCATCCTGAGCGTTTTAGTCCAAATGTAATCTTACGACCAGTTTATCAAGAAGTGATTTTACCAAATTTGGCGTATATCGGTGGAGGAGGAGAGTTGTCGTATTGGACAGAAAGACAACCACAATTTGAGCATTTTAATCTTCCGTTTCCGATGTTAGTTCGTCGTAATTCGGTGCTTTGGGTGGATAAAGGCAGCTCGAAAAAGTTGAATAAATTAGGTTTAACAATAGATGATTTGTTCGGTGAAGTAGAAGCATTGATAAAAGAATATGTCAGAAAAAATACAGATGAAGAGCTAAGTCTAAAAGATGCCAAAATCGCTGTCAATCAAGCGTTTGATAAAATATTGGCGAAAGCCACAGCAATAGATCAAACACTTAAAAAGACAGTTTTAGGTGAAAAAACAAAGCAAATCAATGCAATAAATATGCTTGAAGGTCGCTTATTGAAAGCCGAAAAACGCAATCACGATATTGCTGTTAATCAAATCCGAAAGCTAAAAGAGAAGTTGTTTGCCAATAATGGTTTACAAGAACGTTACGATAATTTTTTACCATTTTATTTAAAACATGGCGATGAATTTATTCAGAGATTGAAGAATAATTTAGAGCCGTTGAATAAGAATTTTGTAGTGATTTTTGAGTAAATTTTTCCAAAAATAACAGTTATCATTTTACAGAAATACAGTTCAACTATTTAGAATAAACGCTAATAATTTTTCATTAAAATACAAAAAAGGTCGAACACTAAAAGCGTTCGACCTTTTATCAATAAAAAATTAATTCAAATTCTGATTCAATCCTTGATTACAACCTGTTTTATCCTCTAAAAGAAGATAAACGAATCTTGCTATGTTTCACTCGCTGACCATCAACATATTTTACTATAAACGCACGTTGAAAGCGAGGATTTTCAACGATTCTGCTCAAAGTTGTTTTTGCTTCATCCAATGTTTGGAAAGGCGTTAACATCACACGTTGGATTTCACTACCAGAAGAATTTACAGTACTTTCTAATTGAATCGCACCTAAGTTATTCAAACTTTCATATTTATATGGTTTGTAAGTTGTTACAGCTACCAATTGAATTTTGTAATATTCACCAGTTTCTATTTCCAATGTTCCTTCAGGAAGTAAACCATCATCTTTAATTGGTTTAGGTTCTGTAATAACGGTTGTTGGACGACCTGGAGGTGTTTGTGGATTATTCGTAGTTGCTACATTATCTTCTACTAACCCTTCAACGGCAAACAACTCACCATTTCTTCTTATGTATGGCATATCATCTACAAAGAAAACACGATCTCGTTTTTCTTCTTTTGTCAATTCTTCAAAGCTAATTAACTTTTCTCCGTCAGCATTGTAACGAATATCACTGTCTATCTGTGGTTCAGCAACTTCAGGCATAACTTCAGTTACGACTTCTGGCTTCATTTCTGGCTGTTCAGGAGTAGCAGGAATGATTTCAGGTTTTTGAGGTTTTTCTTCCGTATTTTCAACAAAATCCGTACTACCTGCGATTTCTGATAAGTTTGGTTTCGTAGGTGGTTCATCTGTTGCAGGTATTTCTTTAGGCTTAGTTGGCGGAGTTTCAATAACTGCGACAACTTCTACCTTTTCTAATGTTAAATCTTGTACAAATTCAGAGTTACCAGTAAAGGCATTCGTTTCTAACTCAAAAAAAGTCGTTTCATAACCATCTTTAGTCGCTTCTATCTTGTACTCTCGATTTGGACTTAATTTGAAGTAATATTCACCATCATTAAATACTTTTGTTGCTAAACGATTCTCATCACCTGTTTCTTCAATTATAATCAAATCAACCGTCACATTATCCAATAATTTATTTTCATTCCCTAATTCCGCAATACTTCCACGTATAACAACTTCGACCTCTTTCATTTCAAAGTAGAAAATATCATCGTTATCGGTATATTCTTTTTCTGTTCCTTCTAACCGATTAGAAATAAAGTATCCATATTCTTTATTTTTGCTACTACCTAATACATAATATTTATCATCAGCACCGGAGTTTGTTGGTTTTCCCAAGTTGGTTGGTTTATCCCAAGTATTTAAACCTCCATTAGAACGAAAAACATCTAAACCACCAAAACCAGGATGTCCATCAGAACTAAAATACATAGTTTCCGATCTCTTATCATAAAATGGACTAATTTCATTTCCAGTAGTATTGATTCCCATTCCTGCATTTATAGGTAACGAAAAGTTAAAATCTGTGCTACTTCCTTCTTTGGTAACATACCAAATATCAGTTCCACCCATTCCGCCTTCTCTATCTGATACAAAGTATAGGATTTCTTTATCATCAATTACAGTTACAAAAGGCATTGTACTGGTTGTATTTTCTTCGTTGATATAATCTGGTAATCGAATAGGTTTTGCCCACTTGTTATTCATACGTTGCATAATATAAATATCACAACTAAACTCACCAGCCATATTCATATCACATTGTGTAAAATAAAATGCACGTCTGTCAGGAGTAAATGCTCCGTGACCAAAATGTGGCCGTTCCATACTTCCAAAAATCTGTGGTTTTTCAGGTTTGTCCCAGCCACTTCCGCCTCTTTCAGAACGAAAAATTTGAGCCGTTCCATCACGCATAGAAGAGAAGTATAATAAATTTTCGACAAAAGGAATCGGTGCAAATTCATTTGCATCACTATTCACCATACGGCTAAGATATTCGATTTCGATATCTGGTTTTTTGTTACTACTCATTGTTTGAATAGCCAATTCACAACCCTTGATTGCATTAGCAACGTTATCATTCATTTCATTAAAATCCTCTGCACGATAATTATTAATAAATGCTTCAAGTTCAATCATTGCATTCTTATAATCTCCAGATTGCTTTATCGCTAAACTATAATGATATGGTGCTTTTGGATATGTTTTACTATCTTCTTTTAAGACTTTAAACATAGAAGCAGCGTTTTTATAATCTCGAATTTTCACAAAAGCATTACCTGCTTTTTCAGCGATTTCAATCTTTTTTGGCTTTTCTTCAAATGCACTTAGGTAAAATGCCGCAGCACTTCCATAATCTCCTTTCTGCATGAATTCATCTGCCATCGTTATCTTTTTGCGATAACTCATATCACTTGATGGTTTTTGGACTTGTGCGAAAGTCGTCAAACTAACCATTACAAGAAGTAAAGAGAATAATATGTGTTTCATAGTAATAAAAATTTTATATAATCACAGCTAATTAATAAATGGCAGCTTGGTGTTCTAACCATTTATGCTATCAATAGTAGCTTCAATAATTCGAGGAAAATGTGCGTGTTCCAATTGATGAATTTTTTGTGCAATACTTTCAGGCGTATCTGTTGTTTCTAATTGACAACTTGCTTGAAATATTATATTGCCTTCATCGTATTTTTCATTTACATAATGAATCGTAATGCCAGTTTCACGTTCCTTAGCAGCGTGAACTGCTTTGTGTACATTCATTCCATACATACCTTTTCCACCATATTTGGGAAGTAAAGCAGGATGAATATTGACAATACGATTGCTGTAAGCCTTCACTACATAAGATGGAATTAACCAAAGAAATCCTGCTAATACGATAAAATCAATCTTTTGCTTTTGGAATACATCTAATAACTCCGTTGAATTATAAAAATCTACTCGGTTGATAACCAATGTATTAATATCAAACTGTTTGCCAATATCTAATACTGGAGCAGTTTGTTTATTAGATACGATTATGCTTACTGAAATTGAAGGATGATTTTTTAAATAATTGATGATATTTCGGGCATTTGAGCCACGTCCCGAGGCAAATATTGCGATTCTTGTCACGATTATAGTTTTTATAACAAATATTAAATATGTTTTTTTATTAAATATAAATTCACGTTTCGCTGAAACGTAAAATAGAAATCACAATTGCTAAATTTTGCTTCGCAAAATGCTTTTTTCACGCAGATTCACGCAGATTCACGCAGATTTTCTAATAATTTGGTAGAAAAAATGGTTTATTGATAATTTCTGCTTTTGGCAAAAATTATTATTTTAAGTAGCAGCTGTCTTTAGTTTCAGTAAACAATTTCAAACAAAGACGGCAGCTACTGGCAAAAATTGTCAAACAACCAAAAAAATAATTTTGTTAATGAAAAATCTGCGTGAATCTGCGAAATCTGCG
>JBGCFH010000436.1:0-37671 GCA_045106825.1 Saprospiraceae bacterium
GGCACATAAGTATCAAAAGTGTTTTCACAAAAGTTATTTTATTTTCACTCTTTTGTGAATTCCTTTTGTGTCTTTTGTACCTTTTGTGGTTCAAATAATACAATTTTTACACGTTTAATTTTTTATAAGAAAGCCGTTTATTTAGAATAAAGTCTACTATTCAAAAATTATTAATGAATTAAAAAATCAACTATGAAGTATTTAGTTTTCGGATTAATCATCGGATGTATGAGTATTACAAATATTGCTTTTGGTCAAGAAGGTATGACTGCCAAAGAATGGGAAAAAGCGATTGATAATAAGGAATTTGAAAAGTCAGAAGTTTGGACACCGATTCCAGAGAAAGTTACGCCTGGATATATGAATAGTTTGCCACCTTCCGATGCAATTGTATTGTTTGATGGAACAAGTTTAGAACATTTTCAACATACAGATAGTAGCGAAGCAAAATGGACAGTTGCCGAAGGTTCGTTTGCTGTAAAACCAGGAACAGGTGACATTATTTCTAAACAAGGTTTTGGTGATATTCAATTGCATTTGGAGTGGAAAACGCCAGTAGATACAACTGGTTTGATTGGTCAGGCGAGAGGAAATAGTGGCGTGTTTTTTATGGAACAATATGAAGTACAAATTTTAGATAATTATAAAAATCGCACATATAGCAATGGTCAAGCAGGAGCAATTTACAAAGATCATATTCCATCAGTTAACGCTTGCAAACCACCAGGCGAATGGCAAACATATGATATTATCTTTACGGCACCTCAATTCAATGATGATGGAACAGTGAAATCTTCCGCTTATTTAACGGTTATTCATAATGGTATTTTAATACAAAATCATAAGAAAGTAAAGGGAAGAACATTTTATATCGCAGAACATACTTATGAGAAACATGCGGACAAATTACCAATCAAATTACAAGATCACGGAAATTATATCAGTTTTAGGAATATTTGGGTGAGAGAATTATGATTAGACTATTTGCGATTTATGAACGAAGAGTTAGTTCATGAATAGATTTTGCCAAAACTTCGGTAGCGGCTAAATTATAAAATGAACTAACTATTCACTCAAAATTCGGATAGCAAAAACTACGTTCTATTTAATTGCTCGTTTTAATATATATTCGGTGTGTATCGTTAAGTATTCACGTTCTAAACTGCCTGTATAAGTTTCATTATCAATCTTAATATGTTGCATGTCAATAATTTCCCAACCTTCGCTTCCTAAACTATTTAATTCTTTGAGAAGTGTTGTTCGTTCTATTAAATCATTGTTTTCCATTTGTATAACACTGGTTGTTCCATCCGGTTTATAAAGATGAATTTGTCCACCAGAAGGTTTACCTTTAGTAAATAAAGCGATGCCATTGAATGGTCGATAAGCAACAGTCATATACTCAAATCTTTGTGATTGAATATCATTAAAACTAAAGAATGATAAGGCAATAAGTACAACTGTTATTCCTGTTAAAATAATTTTTTTTGTTTTCATAATATTGTGTATTTGTTGTGAATAATGATTGGAAGATAAGCCAAATACAAATTAAAAACAGCCATGATTTTTTTAATACCTTATTTGAAAGGATTAAAGTTTCGATAGAATGAGTATTCGTTTTGGAGATTTTGGAAAAAATTACGATAAAATATGATAAATTTTAACATTTGATGAAAATCAATAAAATAATGCTATAAGGAAACGCTGAAAAAATAGTATTTTAGCCGAGTTTTGAGAAAACACGCTCTCAATTATAAAAGAATTATTATATATATAAGAATGAAATCACTATCCTACATATTACTATTTACAATTGCTGTATTGTTTATTTCGTGTGGTGCGAATAATGATCAAACAGAAGATGCAGATTTTTTGAATTTTTCAGATGCTGTTGTACAAGAAATCTATAAGCTACAAAATCAACGTGATGCAAAAGGATTAATTCCTTTTTTGCGTGCAGAAAAGCCCGTCAATCGTTACTTGGCTGCAATGGCTTTAGCTTCTGTTCAAGATTCATCAACTCAAACAATTGCGGCATTAAATTCTTTATTGAGAAACCAAAACGAAGACGAAAGTATTCGAGCGATTGCAGCTTATGCACTTGGACAAACTGAAAGTGATAAAGCAATGCAACCCTTGTTAAATGCTTTTCAGCCAAAAGTTAGTAAGGCTTCTTTTTTGATTAATGCTCAAATTCTTGAAGCAATTGGTCGTGCTGGTTCAAAGAAGTATTTGAAGTATGTGAGTGCTGCACCTGATTATTTACCAACCGATACGCTGATTTTGGAAGGACAAGCAAATTCGATTTATCGTTATATGATTCGAGGTATGACTTCTAACTTAAGTACCAATCGTATGTTGAACTTATTAGATGCTCAGTATCCTACTTCTGTTCGCCGTATCGCAGCAAGTTATTTTGGTCGTTTACCGAACATTGATTTTGATTCGAAAGAGAAGTATGAGCAGTTTATAGAATTGGCACAAAACGAGAAAGATGATTATACTCGAATGGATTTGGCAAGTGGCTTAGGAAAATTCAAAGTAACGACTGCTGTATTGATTGCGTTGCAAGATATGGCTCGTGCAGAAGCAAATCCATTGGTGAAAGCCAATATATTGAGAAGCCTACGTAAGTATAATTATGTGGATATTAAACCGATATTTTTGGGTGCTGTACGGGATCCGAATCCACAATTAGCAATTTATGCCTCAGAGTTTTTTATTCAGAACGGTACTCGCAATGATGTTGATTTATATTATGGAATCGGAACAGATAGTACAATTACGAATAATTTTCTTAAAATCAATATGTTAGGAGCTGCTTTGGCGAATATTAGGTATTCGAAATCAAAGCAAAGAAAAGAGATTAATGAGTTATTAACGAATATTTATAATACGACTAAAAACCCTTATGAGAAAGGAAAGTGCTTGGAAGCTTTGGCTGCTTATCCACTAAATTATAGATTTATTTATGAGCAAATGTTTGCACCAAAACAGCATGCATTTGTGAAAGTTTCTTCTGTAAATGCGTTGGCACAAATTCGTAGAAGTCCTAAATTATATAGCTCAATGCCTAATGATTTTGGCTTTATGTTGACTTTCTTTAAAGAGACATTTCAAGAAGTATATGAAAAAGGTGATGTAGGAATGATGGGCGCAATGTCTGAAGTATTGCGTGATCCTACATTAAAATATAATACACTTTATCGTACGGATTATCGTTTTTTAATGGATGCATTGAATAAGCTAAAATTACCTCGTGATATTGAAGTGTATCACGAAATTCAAAAAACGATTAGCTATATTAATGGCGATACATTGAACTTAAAAGAACCGAAAAATAATTTTGAAATTGATTGGACTCCGCTTCAAACGCTAACAAAAGATACCAGGGTTATTGTAAAAACAACAAAAGGAAATTTTACAATGCAACTGTATCCAGTAGAAGCTCCAGGTTCTGTTAGTAACTTCTTGAATCTTATCAATAAAGGTTTTTATAAAAATAAAACATTCCACCGAGTTGTACCAAATTTTGTGGCTCAAGGAGGTTGTCCAAGAGGCGATGGCTGGGGAAGTACAAATAAATTGATTCGCTCTGAATTGTCGCCTTTGAAGTATGATGATGAAGGCTGGGTCGGAATGGCTTCGGCAGGGAAAGATACCGAAACTTGTCAGTTCTTTGTGACGCATTCACCAACACCTCACTTAGATGGTCGTTATACGATTTTTGCAAAAGTTATTGATGGAATGGATGTCGTTCAACGATTGGTTATTGGAGATAAAATAAAAAATATCGAGGTCGAAGGTTTGAATGATGTGAAATAAATTTTACATCTAATATTAGTTTCAACTTTGAAATTCATTGTTTCGGGTTTCGGGTTTCGGGTTTCGAGTTTCGGGTTGCGAGTTTGACGAACTAACGACAGGTTTTGAAAAGTATAAGAGTATGTTTAAAAATTTAGGTTTATTGACAATTTTTGCCAAAAGCAAAAATTATTGTTTTACGTAGCGGCTGTCTTTAGCTGCCGTAAACAATTTCAAACAAAGACGGCAGCTAAAGACAGCCGCTACCAGCAAAAATTGTCAATAAACCTAAAAATCTAAACATACTCTAAAATTGAAATTTTGTTTAATGATTTTTTAAAAAGTATCAATCTGGCATCAATTTGTCAAACTCGCAACTATGGTACTGGTTTTGCCAGATTAGAATAAAGTCTATTATATTTATCAAAGAATAATCATCTTTTACAAAATCTCTTTAAAGAAGATACTTGTCGTATAAAGTACTTTCTTTGAAGAGATTTTGTCATATTCTAATCTCTTTTGACGATATTTATCTATACTAATTATCAATAAAACTCAAAACAAGATGAAAGAAATCTCAAGAATTTATCACGATATTTATCCTACATTAGAAACTGTTGAGGAACAACGCATTAAAGTATTACGTCAAGGACAAAATATTCTTTTTATTGCATTAACAATTATTGGATTGTTTGGAGTTGTTGGTGTAATCTGGATACAACGACAAGGTATTTTTCCTATTCCGTTAATTTTTTTAATGGTAATAAGTGCTTTTATTTGTGGTGGAATCTACGTTTACAAACGCAACAAAGTTGTAAAAGCATTTAAATCAGAGGTGATTTCCAAAATAATTCAATCGGTTGATAATAGCTACTATTATAATCCAACAGGTCATATTGATAAAGGTCATTTTAAAGCCAGTAAACTATTCCGAAGTCCTGATAGATATAATGGAGAAGATTATATCTCGGGACGATTGGACAAAACGGACTTCGAAATGTCAGAAGTTCATGCTGAATACGAAAGTCGAGATAGTGATGGTGATTCGACATATCATACAATCTTCAAAGGTTTGTTGATGATTGCTGATTTTCATAAGGATTTTCATGGTCATACGGTTGTTGTACCAGATAGAACTGGCGAAGGTTGGTTTGGTCGAATTGCGAAAAGTTCTAAACGAAAAGGACAAGAACTTGCTAAAATGGAAAACCCTGACTTTGAGAAAGTATTTGATGTTTATACCACAGATCAAGTCGAAGCAAGATATATTTTGAGTACATCAATGCTGGAAAATATTATGACACTTCAAAAACGATTTAACTCAAAAATCCATATTGCCTTTTTGAATTCTTGTGTTTATATCGCTATTGGATGGAACAAAAAATTTTTAGAACCTAATTTTAAAAATAGTTTATTAGACGAAAGTACGATTCATCAATATTTGGATGATATTTGGTTATGTTTGGAGGTTATAGAAGAGTTGAACTTAAATACTCGAATTTGGTCAAAGACTTAATATGACATAATTTTCTTTCTGTTCATGATTCAATCGTGAACGGAAAGTTAAAGAATCTATCATTCTATGCTAACAAAAGAAGAACAACAATTTATACAAGATAATCTAAAAACAGATACCATAAAATTGGTGCTTAATCATCATAAATATCCGAATTTAGATATTAAAAAATTAGCAAGTCAAATTAATATTCGTAAAAAAGCAATGTCTAAATTACCAAGCTGGTCAACAAATCCTGCAATATTTTTTCCATCAACAATTTCATGGCAACAATGTTCTTCAGAGTTTACAGCGATTTATAAAGCGACTATTTTACAGCAAATTTCAAATGGCAACTCAATCGCTGATTTAACTGGCGGTTTTGGTGTTGATGCGTTTTATTTTGCCAAGCAGTTTGCCAAAGTTGTTTATATTGAACAACAAAAAGAATTGACGGAAATCGTTGATTATAATAATCAAGTTTTCGAGCAATCGAATATTGATGTTGTTAATAATGATAGTTTAGAGTCTTTGAAAAGTATCGAAGTTGATTGTATTTATCTTGATCCTGCAAGACGCAATGAACGACAACAAAAAGTGATTACGCTCGAAGATAGTACACCAAATATCATTGAAATACAAGACGAATTATTGGCGAAAGCCAACTATATTATGGTAAAAACTTCGCCAATGTTGGATATTCACAAAGCATTGAAAAGTCTGAAATGTGTGGAAGCGGTTCACGTTGTTGCGGTAGAAAATGAGTGTAAGGAGTTGTTATTTATAATGAATAGTAGGGTAGAAGCGACGCACAATATTGGACTGACTTGTGTTAATATTTCCCGAAAGGGAGAAAAACAAGCGTATGAAACAACGTGGAATAATACTATTTCGATTGAATACAGTAATCCCAAAAAGTATCTATATGATGCAAATAAATCAATACTGAAAGGCAATGTTGTTGATACCGTTGGCAATTCTTTTGGTTTTGAAAAAATTGCTCCGAATACACATTTGCTTACAAGTAATGAATTGCGAGATGATTTTCAAGGTCGGATTTTTGAAATTGAAACGATAATCAAACCATCAAAGAAAATAATTGCCAAATATTTAGAAAATGGAAAAGCCAATTTAATTATCAGAAATTTCCCTGAAAGTGTGGCGAATTTGAGGAAAAAGTGGAAAATAAAAGACGGTGGAAAGGTTTATTTGTTTGCAGTGACATTATTAAATGGACAAAAAATGGTTGTGCTTTGTAAGCGATTGATTTTATAAAATATGTTATAAATTGTTTTTGTATTTTACGCCTATTCTTGTAAAGAAGTGTCACTAAAATAAAATAAGAATAGAAAAGTATCTTAATGAACTGCCTTAAAACGATTTTCACTACAATTACGTTATTTTGTGTTACTTACGTATATACACAAAATTTATCCGTTGATATTCAGCATCTTACTCCAAAAGATGGTTTAGCCAACTTATACACGACTACAATATATCAGAACAAACAAGGTTTTGTTTGGATAAGCACAAAGTATGGTTTAAACCGCTATGATGGTTACAATTTTAAATTATACACCAAAGAAAAAAATGGACTTTATCTAAACTCAAAAGTTTCTCAAATAACGCAAGGCGATGGTGATAATCTTTGGTTAAGTTATCATTTTGATGAAACTGAAACTCAATTCTATAATGATATTCAACACATTGATGTTTTTGATGTGAAAACAGAAAAAACCTATGATTTTGAAACTTATTTTGATGAACCCTTGCCGTTTACAATTCAGTCGGTTTTGTCTTTAAAAGTGAATGATTCAAAAAAAAGACCTTGGATTGTCACGAAAAAAGGGGCTATTTTCTTATTTGATAATAACCGTTTTGTACGTAAATTTAAGTTGGAAAATCAATTGATTTCAGGGCTTACTGTTGATAAAAATGACAACTTTTATATCGCTTTTGGAAATACTGTAATGAAAGTTGATAAGAACGGAACGGTTCAATATAAAAAAACATTTGAGCAAGAAATAAGAAATGTTTGGATTGATGATAAAGGGTTGATTTGGGTGGAAGCAATAGAAATAAAAAATAATTTGGAGCATATTTCTCTGCTTTCAATTTCACCTCGACAAGAAGTGAAAACGTTTTACACGTTTGAAAAAGAACTTAATCCCGAACCTTATAAGATATTAAATATTTATAGAACAACTGAAGGAAAATGGCTCATTAGTGATTATTCTAAAAAAAATTAGACCGTGTGTGTGCGTACGTACGCACGTGCGTCAGGAAAAAATTTGATAATACGAAAAAAAATACCGAACTATATAAGATGAATTATGCCTGCCCCGACACCTCGGTGGAAAATGTAAGAACTCGTCCAAAACAGTTTTTAAGTGTAACAAGTCTTTATATAGAAGAATTTGATTATTTATTATCCTCATTTTCAAGTAAATGGAGGAATTATTATCGAATTCATACTATTGAGGGTAAAAAACGAAAAGCACCTATTTTTAACCCTGAAAAAAATACTAAAACACTTCCAACTGTTGAAGAAAAACTATTTTTCATATTAGTCTATTTGAAAAACTATTCTCTACAAGAGATGACAGCTGCAAGTTTTAGTTTTTCACAAAGTCAAGCAAGTAAGTGGTGTAAAGCACTACGCCCTTTACTTTTTGATAGCTTGAAGGAACTTCATGTTTTACCGAATCATCAAGGCGAAAAGGTTGCTCAAATACTAACAAAACTGAACGAAAATAAGTGCTTTCAAGATGTTACGGAAAGACTTATAAATCGTCCGAGTGACCAAGATGTTCAACAAAATTTTTATAGTGGTAAAAAAAAAGCAAACACGATTAAAAACAACATCATAACCACTGAAAATCAGTATGTTGTGTGTCTTAGTTCTACAGTTGAAGGAACGGTTCATGATAAAAAAATAGCCGACCAAAATGAAATTAAATTTCCTAATAATATTCATCTATTTCAAGACAGCGGTTATCAAGGTTTCAAACCTGACAATGTCTATATCGTTCAACCTTTTAAAAAAACTCGTAACAAGGAGTTTTCACTCTTGCAAAAGTGGTTTAATCAATATGTTGGACAACGTAGAATTATCGTAGAACATGCCATTTCTGGTATTAAAAGACTTCGTATTGTCAAAGATAAATGTCGGCACTTTTGCCAACGATTTAGAGACCAAATTATTGATATTGCTGTTGGTTTACACAATCTTAGAGTCAATAGTCCTTTTAGATTGTATAAATCTAAGCATAAATGGTCTCATAATTTATTTTAGAATAATATCTAATTGTCAAAATATTTTTTACAGTTTTCACATTGATAACAATGGCACTCTTTACAGCTATTATGAAAGTCATATCTTTTGTAACTTTCATTCTCGTGGACAAAAACTCCTTCTGACTAACGTAATTCCCTTATTTTTTTATCTCAAGTACTCGGGATAAGTAGTCATCTACTATATCTTGTATTCTAAAGAACATCTTTTTTACTACAAGTATAAATTATTAGCTTAGCAACTTGAAACCCAAATTGAGCCTTTTTTATACGAAATGTTACAATTTGTAAAGCTAATGTTACAGATGTGATATTATCTTTTTTATAATTTATTGTTCTTTGTATTTTCAATTAAAAATATTTAAAATAACAAGATTTTAGGGGAATGAATCAAATGCTATTGGACAATTGTTATTACCCTAATATTGAATCACGATGTAATGGAAAGTCACTATTATCATATAAATAATTTAATACCTATAAACACATGAACATCTATAAAACGTTTACCAAACAATTTCAAACCAAGCAATTTCAAAAAAAACAAGTTGGACTTGAAGTAGAATTGCCGTTCGTTCAACAATTAGGAGAAGCTATAGATTATTCTCTGATTCAGTTCTTATTTCTATATTTAGAAAAACAAGGATTTCAATTAGTAAAAGATAACAATACAATCACAGAAGCAACAATCGTATTAACAAAGCTCTCTAAAGAGAAAGTTTTTGTTACAACGGATTTGGGATATTCTACCTTAGAAATCATTTTGCCACCGTTTAATAATTTATACCTTGCTGATCAATGTTTTAAAACGATAATCAATTATTTGTTACCTTTTGTAAATAAACACAACTGTCATTTATTGGGTTATGGTGTTCATCCTTTGTCTTTGCCGAGCCGACGATTATTAGCACCTCAACAACGATATAAAGGATTAGAAAAAATATGGAAAACAAATAAGGTTGTTCCGAGATCAATGGGTAATGATGCACATTTATTAACGGTTAGTGCAGGTAATCAATGTCATGTTGATGTGTCAGAAACGGAAGCGATACATGCGGTCAATGTACTCAACGCATCCTCGGGTTTGCAGATTGCCTTACAAGCAAATTCGCCAATTTGGCAAGGAAAAATAGTAAAAGGTTATAAAGCTATTCGAGAGTTTTTTTATGATTATTTGCATGACAAAGCATTTCAAAGACATGGCGTGACGCCTAAATTTGAAACCTTAAATCAGTATTTTGAACATATTTATCATCAAAAACTATTTTTGATTATTAGAAATGGCAAAGTATTACAGATAAACGACTACGATTTTGCAACCTATATGGAAGAAGAAACCGTAATAGGAACTCAACTAAATGGCGAACCGATAACCGTTACTCCAAATGTTGACGATATTCATTATCATAATACGCTTTGTTATTTTAATGCTCGATTAGTACCAAAATATGGTACGATTGAAGTCAGAATGCCTTGTCAACAACCTCCTAATGAAACGATGGTTACAGCAGCACTGAACTTAGGATTGATGGAAAATTTGAAAGAAGCTGAGGCTTATTTAAGTCAATACGATTGGGAAACATGGCAATATCTGAGAACAGAAGCCATTAAGCATACGTTCGACGCTAAATTACCAAACGGAGAAAGTATTGTACCTTTGATTGAAAATTTACTTATTATTGCCAAAAGTGGATTAGATAAAAGAGGACTAAATGAAGCGGTATTTTTAAATCCATTGTTTGAACGCCTTGAACAACGAAAATCTCCTGCGGATAAAGCCATCAATATTTTTAATCAAAAAGGCATTAACGGCTTATTAAATTTAGTAAGGTTTACTGAATTTGAAACCGAAACTGCTACACCATATTCTGTTCTAACTTCTATTCAATAATCATTATCAATCCAAAAATATAATGACAAATTCAGTGTTTTTACAACGCATTCCAGACGATATTTACGAAACAGCAGTTTCATTTTTAGCCAATGAATACCATTTCTTGAATGGTACAGAAAATGGTGGTCGAATGCGATTAGCTAATTATTTTGTTGGTGTCAAGTCAAGTTTAGCGAACACATTTATTGATTTTATTCAAGAAATACTTGTAAAAAATAGTAACGATAAATTTCCAAAAGTAACTATTCCCAATGGCTTTGAAGATCAGACGGAAAATTTAACATCCTTTGAAAAATCAGGTGGTTTTTCATTCGGTAGTTTTGATATGGCAGTAACGAATGAATCTTTACAAGTTATTGAATTTCAAGCTATTGCAACTTATCCTTTTATAACTGCAAAACTTAATTTGTTTGTTCAAGAGCAAATGAAAATAACAAATGGTTATGCTTTTGCAAATGACAAAAAAGCAACTTGGACGGATTTTATAAATACTTATCAAGAAATTATGAGCGGAAAAGAACAAAAGACGCTTGTTATTACAGATAGAAATTTAAAAAATCAAAAGACAAATTTTGAATTTTTTGCGACTCAAAAAGAATTAAAAACACCTGTCGAAATCGTTGATATTGAAGCTATTTTTGAAAAAAATAATACTCTTTTTTATAAAAATGAAGAGAACGAAATCAAAAAAATTCATCGTTTGTATAATCGCATTTTACCGAATGAAGCCATTTATGATGACGATTATCCGAATGGTGCAAAATGGCAACTTCGATACAATAAAGTCTATCAAGATTTAATTTTTATTAATCATCCAAAACGCCTTTTTGAAATTTCAAAACGATTGTTACCTTACATAGAACACCCTTTTAATCCGACTGCAACTGAGTTGGAAACGGTCGCAAAACAGTTTTTAGAAAGGGAATTATCGTACCAAGATTATGTATGGAAACATAAAGATGGTGCAGCAGGTTTTAGCTTAATTCTTTCACCCACAGAAAAAATATTACATCAACTAATGGAAGAACAAACACTATCAGATTACATTGTACAAAAAAAAATCAATTATCAAATTTTTAAAACTGATGATGGTTTGGATAAAATAGTAGAATTGCGATTCATGACAGCACATACCCAAAACCACATCAATGTTGTTCCTATGGCAAGAATAGGTCATTGTGTTCAAGATGAAAACGGTTCAATGATTTATAAAATCCATTTTGGTGATAATAATCGTAAAGGCTATGGTTTTGCTCCAGTGTTGATTTTTGAGGATTGAGAAGTGAATTTATTAATTAAATATAAGAATTATTTAAAAACACACTTCTTATCAGAAAATTTCCAAAAAAATTATATAAACTATTATACGAATCGAATAGGAATGCAATACTAAGGTTTGTTATAACGTCGTAATGGTTGCAAATACTCAAAAATACATCGTTACGAATAATACGTTAAACCTTGTAATGGAATAAGTTTAAAAATAAAAGGGAAAATAGCTTTGAGGTTTAATAAAAATATTGTACTTTTGCATCGCTTTTGAGGAAACTGTATTCGTACATTATCCAAAACATTGCAAAACAATTAGTTACGATAACTTTAATTATTAAATTAATTTTTTTTATGCCAACAATAAACCAATTGGTTCGCAAAGGGAGAAAACAGATTATAAAGTTGAGCAAGTCTCGTGCTTTAGATCGCTGTCCACAAAAACGTGGCGTTTGTACTCGTGTTTACACGACTACTCCTAAGAAGCCGAACTCAGCACTTCGTAAAGTAGCGAAGGTACGTTTAAGTAATGGCTTAGAGGTTATCGCTTATATTCCAGGAGAAGGTCATAATCTTCAGGAACACTCAATTGTATTGATTAGAGGAGGTCGTGTGAAAGATTTACCAGGTGTACGATATACTATCGTACGTGGTACTTTAGATACGGCTGGCGTGAGCGACAGAAAGCAGTCTCGTTCAAAGTATGGGGCAAAGCGTCCTAAGTAATCAGTTCATTATCTTTATTGATTCAAACAATTTAGCCTGTAAATGCGAAATTGTTTGTTGAAGTAAATTCCGACAAAAGGTCAGAATTGAAGGAGTGTTTCTCCCTCGGAAGAGCGAAAAACCCACAGCAAAGTAAAAAAGATTGACATACTTTATTTTATAGTTGTAAAATCTACCTGTGTAGATATTCAATCTTTGAGATGTAAAAAATATTTAGGTTTAAACGAAAACTCATTCAAGTTAGATGAGAAAAAGAAAACCACAAAAACGCGTCATCACACCGGATCCAAGATTCAATGACGCTATGGTAACACGCTTCGTAAATAATATGATGATCAGCGGTAAGAAATCTACTGCTTTTCAAGTGTTTTATGATGCAATGGACATCATTGAGAAGCGCACAGGTGACAATCCGCATGATGTGTGGAAAAAAGCCGTAAATAACGCAATGCCTCAAGTTGAGGTACGTAGCCGCCGTATAGGTGGAGCAACCTTCCAAATCCCTACAGAAATCCGTGCAGCCCGCAAGATTTCTATTTCAATGAAATGGTTAATTAAATTTGCCCGCAAACGCAGTGGTAAAGGTATAGCTCAAAAGCTTGCTGCCGAACTAATGGCTGCAGCTAAAGGCGAGGGTGCATCGGTGAAACGTAAGGAAGATACTCATAAAATGGCAGAGTCTAATAAAGCATTTGCACATTTTAGAGTATAATTTAATTGAAGGTTTAAACTTTAAAAAAGCAACTTTTATAATTTATTATCATGGCAGCTACAAAAACAGATTTAAGATATACTCGTAATATCGGAATCGCAGCTCACATTGATGCAGGTAAAACAACTACCACAGAGCGTATCCTTTTTTATACGGGTTTGACGCACAAGATTGGTGAAGTACACGATGGTGCCGCTACTATGGATCACATGGATCAGGAGCAGGAACGTGGTATCACAATTACATCTGCGGCGACTAAAACTAACTGGAATTGGAAAGATGATAGTTATGCAGTAAATATCATTGATACTCCAGGTCACGTTGATTTTACAGTAGAAGTTGAGCGTTCACTGCGTGTATTAGATGGTGTTGTTTCATTATTCTGTGCAGTTTCTGGTGTTGAGCCACAATCTGAAACAGTTTGGAGACAAGCTGATAGATATAAAGTGCCTCGTTTAGGATTCGTTAATAAAATGGATCGTCAAGGTGCTAACTTCCTTGAAGTATGTAATCAAGTGAAGGAGATGTTAGGTGGAAATCCTGTTCCTTTACAAATTCCTATTGGAGCAGAGGATGATTTTCGTGGAGTTGTTGATTTAATTAGAAATCAAGCAATTGTTTGGCACGAACATAATCAAGGAAAAACTTTTGATATTATTGATATTCCTGAAGATTTAGTTGATACAGTAGAAGAGTATCGAGAAAAATTAATGGAAACTGTAGCTGAATACGATGATGCCTTAATGGAAAAATTCTTCGAAGATCCTGAGTCAATAACAGAAGAGGAAATTCTTGGAGCATTGCGTGAAGCAGTAATTGACATGAAGTGTATTCCAATGATGTGTGGTTCTGCCTTTAAGAACAAAGGTGTTCAAACCATGTTAGATACAGTTTGTGCATTATTACCTTCTCCTTTAGATATTGAGGCTATAGAAGGAACAAATCCTGATACAGAAGAAGTTGAAACTCGTCAGCCTGATGCTGATGAACCTTTCTCTGCTTTAGTATTCAAAATTACTACGGATAAATATGTAGGTCGTTTAGCATTCTTACGTGTTTATTCAGGTAAATTGGATTCAGGTTCTTATGTATTAAATACTCGTTCAGGTAAGAAAGAGCGTATCTCTCGTATCTATCAAATGCATGCTAACAAACAGCAACAGATTGATGGTGTAGAAGCAGGAGATATCGCAGCAGCAGTAGGTTTCAAGGATTTGAGAACAGGTGATACTATTTGTGATCCTGCTCATCCAATTTCTTTGGAAAGTATGACGTTCCCTGAGCCTGTAATTGGTTTAGCAATCGAACCTAAGACTCAAAAAGACTTAGATAAATTAGGAATTGCTTTATCTAAATTAGCAGAGGAAGATCCAACTTTCAAAGTTAACAATAACGAAGAGACAGGTCAAACTATCATTCGTGGTATGGGTGAGTTACACTTAGAAATTATCGTTGATCGTTTGAAACGTGAGTTCGGTGTTGAGTGTAATCAGGGTGAACCTCAAGTTTCATATAAAGAAGCATTAACAAGTTCTGTTACACATCGTGAGCGTTTGAAAAAACAATCAGGTGGTTCAGGTTTGTTTGCTGATATGGAATTTGAATTAGGTCCTGCAGATGAGGAATTCTTAGAAAGCGAGGATTTCAAAAATGGAAAAGAGAAATTACAGTTCGAATGGAAGATTTTTGGTGGTGCGATTGATAAAAATTATGTCAAACCAATTAAAGATGGTTTCCGTTCAATGATGGATAATGGAGTGTTAGCTGGCTATGGAATTGATAGTATGAAAGTCCGTGTATATGACGGATCAATGCATGCAGTAGATTCAAAACCAATTGCATTCGAACTTTGTGCAAAAGAAGGATTTAGAGCTGCAGCAGCAAAATGTGGTCCTAAAATTTTAGAACCTATCATGAAGTTAGAAGTAACAACTCCGGAAGATTATATGGGTGGTATTATTGGTGACTTAAATCGTCGTCGTGGTATGATCAAAGGACAAGATACAAAAGGAACCGGTGTGATTATCAAAGCTGACGTGCCTTTATCGCAAATGTTCGGTTACGTAACACACCTCCGTACAATTTCTTCAGGTCGTGCATCGTCATCTATGGAATTTTCTCACTTTGCAGAAGCACCAAGAGGAATTGCTGATGAAGTAATTGCAAAGTCTAAAGGTTTAGTAAACGCTTAAAATTGATACATTGGAGGGTAAGATAACCTTACCCTCCTTATTATATTTAATATAAGGTCATGAATCAGAAAATTAGAATTAAACTTCGTTCTTACGATCACTCTTTAGTGGATAAAAGCACGGAGAAAATCATTAAAACCGTTAGAAGTAGCGGTGCCGTTGTGACAGGTCCGATTCCGCTACCTACTGAGAAAAAAATCTACACAGTCTTGCGTTCACCGCACGTCAACAAAAAGTCTCGTGAGCAATTTCAGTTACGTACACATAAACGTTTAATTGAAATTTATACTCCGACACAAAAAACTGTAGATGCCCTTTCTAAGTTGGAATTACCAAGTGGTGTGGACATTCAAGTTAAATTGACGTAATTATTTTAGGTTCCGTCTAAAATCATTTAGAATGAAATTAGACAATTAAAAAATCGGTAATGCAAGGATTAATTGGAAAAAAAATCGGTATGACCAGTATCTTTAATGAGGCTGGAAAAAACGTTGCTTGCACAGTGATTGAGTTAGGACCTAACGTAGTCACGCAAGTAAAGACAGAAGAGTCAGATGGATATTCTGCACTTCAATTAGCTTATGGTGAGAAGAAAGAAAAAAATACTTCAAACCAATTACAAGGTCACTTTGAAAAAGCGGGAACAACACCTAAACATAAAGTTGCTGAAGTTCGTAATTTCGAAATCAATAAAGCATTAGGAGAATCTGTTACTGTAGAAGAAGTATTTGAGGAAGGCGATATTGTTAATGTTGTTGGTACTTCAAAAGGTAAAGGTTTTCAAGGTGTTGTAAAACGTTACAACTTTAGAGGTGTAAATGATGCTACACATGGTCAACATAATAGACAACGTTCTCCTGGATCAATTGGTGCAGCTTCTTATCCTGCTCGTGTATTCAAAGGCATGAGAATGGGAGGAAGAACAGGTGGAGACCGAGTGAAAGTGACAAATTTAGAAATCCTTAAGATTTTTCCTGAGAAAAATGCAGTTTTAGTAAAAGGTGCTGTTCCAGGTCATAAAGGAGGATTTGTAATTATTGAGAAGTATTAATGAATTGTAGATTATAAATTATAAATTATTGCTAAAATAATTCATAATTCATAATTCATAATTCGATTTTAAAATCTTTTGATTGCCATATTATGAAAATTGAAGTAGTCAATATACAAGGGGAAAAGACAGGAAGAGAAGTGAGTTTACCTCAAGAGGTCTTCGGTGTTGAACCTAATGAACATGTGGTTTATCTTGCGGTTAGGCAGTATTTGGCGAACCAACGCCAAGGTACGCATAAGTCAAAAGAGCGTGCAGAAATTGCAGGTTCTACCAGAAAGATTAAACGTCAAAAAGGAACTGGTACTGCTCGTGCAGGTAGTATCAAAAGTCCTGTTTTCCGTGGAGGAGGTCGTGTTTTTGGACCACGTCCAAGAAACTATGGATTCAAATTAAATAAGAAGGTAAAAAGTTTAGCACGCAAGTCAGCACTTGTTAGCAAACTTCAGAAAGAGGAGATTATCGTTGTAGAAGATTTTACTTTCGATGCACCTCAAACTAAACAGTACAGAGAAATTCTTGCTAATTTGAATCTTGCAGATAAGAAAAGTCTTTTAGTAACAGGTGAAAATGATTTGAACCTTTATACTTCAAGTAAAAACTTGAAAAAGGCTAATGTAATGAGAGTTAATGAACTAAACACATATGCTGTTTTAGATAATAACTACCTTATTCTTTCTGAAAGTTCTATTGAAAAAATGAAAGAGTTGTTTGCTTAGGTGCAAACTTCTTGCAAAATCAAATTATCATGGCAAAGAATGTCAAAAAGCATATTTTAGTTAAACCACTTATCAATGAAAAGTCAGAAATCTTGTTAGAAGAGTTCGAAAAATATACTTTCATTGTTGATAAGAAAGCGAACAAAGTTGAAATTCGTAATGCAGTCCAAGAAATGTACGGAGTAAATGTACAAGCTGTGAATACGATGATTATGCCAGCGAAAGAACGTTCTCGTTATACTCGCACAGGTGTTCAAAAAGGTCGCACAAGCGTTTATAAAAAAGCTATTATTACACTCGAAGAAGGCGATGAAATCAACTTCTACGGAGAAGTGTAATCAAATTTAATTAAAAATTAACTACAAGGTTAATCTAAAAATTTAGAAAAATGCCTGTTAAAAAATATAAACCGACAAGTCCAGGTACTCGTTTCAGAGTTGGAAATGATTTTTCCGAACTAACAACGAGTAAACCGGAGAAAAGCCTTACAACTTCTTTGAAGAAGAAAGGTGGTCGTAATAATGAAGGTCACAGAACGGTTCGTCACCGTGGTGGAGGACATAAGCGTCGTTACCGTATTATTGACTTCAAACGTCAGAAAACTGGTATGACAGCAACTGTTCAAACTGTCGAATATGATCCGAATCGTACTTGTTGGATTTCATTATTAAAGTACGAAGATGGAGAAAAGCGTTATATTATCGCTCCTAATGGAATAAAAGTTGGTGATGTAGTCGAATCAGGTTCAGGTATCGCGCCTGAAAGAGGAAATTGCTTACCACTAAAAGAAATGCCTTTAGGTTCGACGGTACACGCTATCGAGATGTGGCCAGGCAAAGGTGCTGCGTTAGCTCGTAGTGCAGGGACTTATGCTACATTGATGGGTAAAGAGGGGAAATATGCTGTTGTAAAAATGCCTTCTGGTGAGTTACGTCGTATCTTATCGGATTGTAGAGCTACGATTGGTACTGTTTCAAACCCTGATCATCAGTTGCAAGTATTAGGTAAAGCAGGTCGTAAACGTTGGTTAGGTCGTCGTCCACGTACTCGTGGTGTAGCGATGAATCCGGTCGATCACCCAATGGGTGGTGGTGAAGGTCGTTCTTCAGGGGGACATCCGCGTTCACGCACAGGTATCATGGCGAAGGGTCAGAAGACGAGAAATAAAAAGAAGTCATCTGATAGACTAATCATCAGCCGTAGAAAGAAAAAGTAATTGGTAATCTATAAATCTATAGTATAATGCCTCGTTCATTAAAAAAAGGACCATACGTTTTCCATAAATTATTGGATAAAGTTGAAAAAGCTAAAGGTGCTAAGCGTAAACAAGTCATTAAGACTTGGTCACGTAGTTCAATGATTATTCCTGATTTTGTTGGTGAAACGATTGCAGTTCACAACGGAAAAACTTTTGTTCCTGTATTTGTTACAGAGAACATGGTTGGTCATAAATTAGGAGAATTTTCACCGACCCGTAACTTTAGAGGTCACGGTGGTAAGAGAAAATAATTGGTTACTCCAATAAATTAAAAATAATGGAAGCTGTAGCTAAGTTAAATAAAGTTCCGATGTCCGCTCGCAAAGCGAGATTAGTGATTGATAATATTCGTGGTCGTGAAGTAAACGATGCTTTGAATATTTTGAGATTCACTCGTAAAGAAGCTGCTACTTGGATTGAAAAAAATCTATTATCAGCAATTGCGAATTGGGAACAGAAAGCAGGTGTTTCAAACTCTGATGAGTACGAATTGTATGTAAAAGAATGTTATGCGAATCAAGGAGCGATGTTAAAGCGTTTCCGTCCAGCACCTTACGGTCGTGCACACAGAATTCGTAAGCATTCCTGTCATATCTACATTCAGTTAGAAAACAGAGTGGAGTTAGAAGCAGAAGCGGAAGATTTTGAAGATTTCGAAATTAATGAGGAAGTTATTGAAGAAGTAACGGAATCAGTAGATTAAAATAAACCCCAACAGGGATTTAAAATTAAATAATCATATGGGTCAAAAGACGAATCCAATAGGTAACCGTTTAGGGATTATTAGAGGTTGGGACTCCAGCTGGTTTGGGGGTGCTGATTACGCTGATAAAGTTGTAGAAGACGAAAAAATCCGCAGGTATCTAAGAGCCAGAGTTTCTAAAGGTGGTATTGCTCGTATTATTATCGAGCGTACTTTACGTCGTATCACAATTACTATTCATACCTCCCGTCCTGGTATCATCATTGGTAAAGGTGGACAAGAAGTTGATGCAATTCGTGAAGAGGTTAAGAAACTAACGAAGAAAGACGTTCAAATCAATATTGTTGAAATTCGTAAGCCAGAATTAGATGCTTATATTGTAGGAGAATCGGTAGCTAAGCAAATTGAAGCTCGTATTAATTATCGTCGTGCAATTAAAATGGCGATTCAATCAACAATGCGTGCAGGTGCTGAGGGGATTAAAATCAGAATTGCTGGTCGTTTGAATGGTGCTGAAATGGCACGTTCTGAAGAGTACAAGCAAGGTCGTACTCCTTTACATACTTTTCGTGCTGATATTGACTATGCTCTTGTTGAAGCGTTAACTATCTATGGTAAGATAGGTGTGAAAGTGTGGATTTGTAAAGGTGAAGTGTTCGGAAAGCGTGACTTGACTCCTAATACAGGAGACGGCAAGAAAGGAAAACGTGGTGGTGGAGACCGTAGCGGAAGAAGACGCAACAACAGAAGCGGTGGACGAGGTGATAGAAATAGAAATAGAAAACGTAATTAATACCATAATTACAAAAAATTAACGTATATTTGCGGGGTTTTTGAGGAAACAGACAAATGTTTTTAGGTTAAAATCTTCGTAATCAAATTGTTATAAAATGTTACAACCAAAAAGAACGAAATATCGTAAACAGCAGAAAGGACGTAACAGAGGGCTTGCACACAGAGGAAGTTCAATCTCTTTCGGAGATTTTGCACTAAAATCACTTGATCTTGGTCGTTTGACAAATCGTCAGATTGAATCTGCTCGTATTGCCATGACACGTTATATGAAACGTGAAGGTAAAGTTTGGATTCGTGTGTTTCCTGATAAACCAATTACGAGTAAGCCTTTAGAGGTACGTATGGGTAAGGGTAAAGGTGCTTTGGATCATTATGTTGCATTGGTACAACCGGGAAGAATCATGTTTGAAATGTCAGGTGTTCCTTTAGAAGTAGCTCAAGAAGCATTACGTTTGGCAGCACAAAAATTACCTGTTCAAACTAAGTTTGTGGTTAGAAAAGACTATCAAGATTAGGTTGTGAAAATATTATTAAAACTATATAATAATAACTAATGGCTCAAAAATTAGACACAACGGTATTCTCAGCAGAGGAGTTAGCAGAGGAGTTGAGAAATGCTGAAGCCAACTACCAAAAGTTGAAATTTGATCATGCAACAACAGGCTTAGATAATCCTCAAACATTAGTAGAGGTTAGAAGAGATGTTGCAAGATTAAAGACTGAGGTTAGAAAAAGACAATTGGCAGAATTTTCGGAAGAAAAATTGGCTAATCGTTCTAAAATCAAAGTTCGTAGAAGACGTCAAAAAGATGATCGTGCTACGGCAAAACGTAAATTAGCTAAGAAATAATAATTTCTGAATTTCAGTTTAAAACTGAATGAAATTCTGAGTAAAATGGCAGAAACGAGAAATTTAAGAAAATCAAGAATAGGAATGGTAACAAGTTCTGCGATGGATAAGACAATTTCCATTTCAGTAGAAAGAAAGTTACGTCACCCTATTTATGGTAAATTCGTAAAGAAGACCAAGAAGTTTATGGCTCATGATGATAAAAATGATTGTAACGTAGGTGATACGGTACGCATCATGGAAACTCGTCCTTTGAGTAAAAATAAGCGTTGGAGATTAGTAGAAATCCTTGAAAGAGCTAAGTAATCATGATACAACAAGAATCAAGACTAAAAGTAGCAGATAATTCTGGGGCAAAAGAAGTACTTTGTATTCGTGTACTTGGTGGCTCTGGTCGTCGCTATGCGTCAATCGGTGATAAAATCGTTGTAAGTGTAAAATCTACAAGCCCAGGTGGCATTAAGAAAGGTACAGTTACAAAAGCCGTTGTCGTAAGAACTAAAAAAGAAATTCGTCGTAAAGATGGTTCTTATATCCGCTTCGATGATAATGCAGCGGTATTATTGAATCCTTCTGACGAACCTCGCGGAACACGTATATTCGGGCCAGTTGCTCGTGAGTTGCGTGAACGTGATTATATGAAAATTGTTTCTCTCGCTCCTGAAGTACTTTAATAATGGCAAATAAAAAATTTCATATTAAAAAAGGGGATACAGTTGAGGTTATCGCTGGTGCTGACAAAGGTAGCAGAGGTGAAGTGCTTGAAATGTTACCAAAAAAGAATCGTGCGATTGTAGCAGATGTAAAAATGGTAACAAAACACAAGAAACCAACTGAAAATGATCCTGGTGGACGTATTGAACAAGAGTCCTCTATTCATATTTCTAATTTGATGTTAGTAGACCCAAAAAGTGGAGAACCTACTCGAATTGGTAGAAGAATGGAAGGTGACAAACTTGTTCGTTATTCTAAAAAATCTGGTGAAACTATTGACTAATGAGTTATATACCAAGACTTAAGACAAAATACCGTGAAGAAGTTGCTCCAAAATTAATGGAGGAATTTCAGTACAAATCTGTAATGGAAGTACCTCGTGTTGTTAAAGTTAGCGTTAATCAAGGATTAGGCGATGCGACAGGCGATAAAAAATTAGTTGATAATGCTATCAATGAAATTACAACTATCACAGGTCAAAAAGCTGTTCCTACTTATGCAAGAAAATCAATTTCTAACTTCAAATTACGTGAAGGTATGGCGATTGGTGCAAGAGTAACGCTTCGTAATGACCAAATGTATGAATTTCTTGATCGTTTCATCTCTGTTGCTTTACCTCGTGTTCGTGACTTTAGAGGAATCAGTGATAAGAGTTTTGATGGACGTGGTAACTATTCAATAGGTATTACTGAGCAGATTATCTTTCCTGAAATTAATATCGATAAAGTAAATCGTATCTCAGGAATGGATGTTACAATTGTAACAACAGCAAAAACTGATGCAGAAGCTCTTGCTTTATTGAAGCATATGGGCTTACCTTTTAAGAATCAAAAACGTGATAATAACTAAATACTATGGCGAGAAAATCATTAATTGCTCGTGAAAGAAAGCGTGAGCGTTTAGTTGCTAAGTATGCAGATTTACGCAAACAGCTTAAAGAAGAAGGGCGTTGGGATGAATTGGATAAGTTACCAAGGAATTCTAACCCTATTCGCTTACATAATCGTTGCCGCCTAACTGGTCGTCCTAAAGGATATATGCGTGACTTTGGAATTTGTCGTGTGAAGTTTAGACAAATGGCTAATGAAGGTAAAATTCCTGGTATAACTAAAGCAAGTTGGTAGTTATTATCAGTGGATGATAGTAAGTTTTTAAAATTATTTTTTCACGAAATTAAGTCCTCAAAATAGAGGATACTAATTTCAAAATCAAAGAATTATGCTAAGCGATCCTATAGCAGATTATTTGACGCGTGTTCGTAATGCGCAGCAAGCAAGACATCGTATTGTAGAGATTCCCGCCTCTAATATGAAGAAAAGTATTACTTCAATTCTCTACGATCAGGGCTATATTTTGAAATATAAATTCGAAGAAGATTCAAAGCAAGGTATCATTAAAATTGCTTTGAAATATGATAATAAGAAAGTACCAGCAATTCGTTCTTTAGGTAGAATTAGTAAACCTGGTCTTCGTAAATATTCTAAGGCAAACGAAATCCCTCGTATCATTAGTGGTTTAGGTATCTGTATTGTGTCAACATCAAAAGGATTGATGACTGGTAAGGCTGCTCGTGCTAATAATCTTGGTGGTGAATTAGTTTGTTACGTATATTAAATAATCAATCTTTAAATTCTTCGGGTTTTCCGATAAAAATAAAATTTTTAGTCATGTCAAGGATAGGAAAATTACCTATATCACTTGCGAAAGGTGTCGAAATCAAAGTATCGAAAGGTAATTTGGTTACAGTAAAAGGGCCAAAAGGAGAGTTAACTCAACAAGTGGATAAGGACATCAACGTAAAAATAGAAGAAGGAATAATCAATGTAACTCGTGCAACGAATCAAAAACGTCATCGTGAGTTACATGGATTGTATCGTTCTTTAATTAATAATATGATTCAAGGTGTTACTAATCAATTTACTAAGGAATTAGAATTAGTAGGTGTTGGTTATAGAGCTTCAAATCGTGGTCAGATATTAGAAATGCAATTAGGATTTTCTCACCCTGTTGTGATGTATATTCCGGACGAGGTGAAAATCGAAACGGAAACAGTAAAGGGGAAAAGTCCACTTATCAAACTATCAAGTATTGATAATCAATTGTTAGGACAAGTTGCTGCTAAGATTCGCTCATTTAGAAAACCTGAGCCTTATAAAGGAAAAGGTATTAGATTCAAAGGTGAAGAAATCCGTCGTAAAGCGGGTAAAGCAGGAGGTAAATAATTGATATAGAAGACCTTTAAAACTGTTTAACAGAAATGAAACTTACAAAAAATCAGAGTAGAAAACGTATTCACAAGAGGATACGTAAAAAAGTTCAAGGAACAGCTGAACGTCCGAGACTTACAGTGTTCCGTAGTAATAAGCAGATTTATGTTCAAGCTATTGATGATGTCAATGCTAAAACATTAGTTGCTGCCTCTTCCTTGGAGAATGGAATTAGTACAGAAGGTACTAAAATCGAACAAGCTAAGAAAGTCGGTATGTTAGTAGCTGAAAAAGCAAAGGCTGCAAATATTGAAACCGTCATATTTGATAGAGGAGGTTACTTGTATCACGGTCGTGTGAAGTCTTTAGCAGATGGAGCAAGAGAAGGAGGATTAAATTTCTAAAACAACTATTAGATTTATAAATCATGGCAAAGAAACAAAATAGAGTTAAGCCAACAGATACAGAGTTAAAGGAAAAGTTAGTTAACCTTAATCGTGTTGCGAAAGTGACAAAAGGTGGACGTACCTTTAGTTTTGCGGCTGTAGTAGTTGTTGGTGATGGAAAAGGAACAGTAGGTCACGGTTTGGGTAAAGCTCGTGATGTATCTGAAGCAATCGGTAAAGCAACTGATGATGCTAAAAAGAACTTAATTAAAGTTCCTATTTTTAATGGAACTATTCCTCACGAGCAGAAAGGAAAATATGGAGCTGGTAAAGTTTTCATTAAACCGGCTTCTGATGGTACAGGTGTTATTGCAGGTGGTGCAATGCGTGCTGTATTAGAAATTGCAGGAGTTCATAATGTATTAGCAAAGTCTCAAGGTTCTTCTAATCCTCATAATGTGATTAAAGCAACTATTGATGCCTTATCAAAATTAAGAACGCCAATGGAAATTGCGAAGACTCGTGGGATTTCTGTTAGTAAAGTGTTCAATGGTTAATCTTGTTTCTAATTAGAAACTTAAAATTATTACCAAAATGGGTAAAGTTAAATTAAAACAAGTAAGAAGTATTATTGGAGCATCTCAACGTCAAAAAGATACTATGAAAGCTCTTGGTTTGGGTAAAATCAATAGAGAAGTCGAGCATGAGACAACTCCACAAATTGTTGGTATGGTAAATAAAGTGAGTCACTTAATTACAGTAGATTACCAATAAAATCGTCTTAATTTAGACTTTTTAACAGTCAAAACGAATATCAGAAATGGAATTACATAATTTAAAACCAGCAACTGGTTCTGTTAAAAATAACAAACGTGTAGGTAGAGGTCAAGGTTCGGGAAGAGGTGGAACTTCAACACGTGGACATAAAGGTGCAAAATCTCGTTCTGGGTATAGTAAGAAACGTGGTTTCGAAGGTGGACAGATGCCTATTCAACGTCGTTTGCCAAAACGTGGTTTCAAAAACTTTAATCGTGTAGCTTATATTGCGATTAACGTAGATAGAATTCAAGCAATTGTCGAAAAATATAATGTTTCGAAAATTGATTTTGAAACTTTACGTGAATTAAACATTGTAGGTCAATCTGACAAAATCAAGATTTTAGGAAATGGAGAGTTAACAACTAAGGTTGATGTCTCAGCTCACGCATTTTCAGAATCGGCAAAGAAAGCCATCGAAGCCGTTGGCGGTACAGTAACTACTTTATAATAAATCGACATGAAGAAGTTTATAGAAACACTCAAAAATATTTGGTCAATCAAAGAATTACGTAATCGTATCCTTTTTACTTTAGGGTTACTTTTAATTTACCGTTTTGGTTCGTTCGTTGTATTGCCGGGTATTGATCCTACTAAGTTGCAATCAGGTGGCGGTCAAGGTCTATTAGGTCTGTTGAATGCCTTTACAGGAGGTGCATTCGGAAATGCTGCTATCTTTGCTTTAGGTATTATGCCTTATATTTCAGCATCGATTGTTGTACAGTTATTAGGGTTCGCAGTGCCTTATTTTCAACGTTTGCAAAAACGCGAAGGAGAAGCAGGACGCCGCAAATTAAATCAGATTACTCGATGGTTGACGGTTGCTATTACTTTAGTACAAGGTGGTGGATATTTAACATATATTATCAGTCAATCTCCGGAAGCAGTAGCAATGGATAATATGGGTGTATTCTGGTTCTCTAATATTATCATTCTAACGACAGGTACTGTTTTCGCTATGTGGTTAGGAGAACGAATCACTGATAGAGGTATTGGTAATGGTATTTCATTATTAATTATGATTGGTATTATTGCTACATTACCATCTTCATTGATTGCGGAGTTTGAGTTTCGTTTAACAGGTGCTGGTGGATTAGTAACATTTGCTTTAGAGTTAGCTGTTTTGGTAGCAGTCGTTGCCGCAACAGTTATGTTAGTACAGGGAGTGCGTCGTATTCCTATTCAGTTTGCTAAAAGAATGGTTGGAAGAGGTTCAAGTCAGCTTCCTGCAACAGGAAAACGTGATTTCATTCCTTTAAAAGTAAATGCAGCAGGTGTAATGCCAATTATCTTTGCACAAGCATTAATGTTTTTACCAGCTACCATTGCACAAGTAATCAACCCAGAAGCTATGACAGGTGAAGGTGGTGGATTTTTAGCAGCCTTAAATGATTTTACTTCAGGACCATATAATGTAATTTACTTTTTCTTAGTAGTTATTTTCACTTATGTTTATACAGCATTAATTGTTGATCCTCGTCAGTATGCTGAATATTTGAAAGGCCAGAATGCATTTATACCAGGTATTAAACCGGGTAAACCAACTTCTGACTTTATTGATTCTGTTACGACTCGTATTACATTGCCGGGTTCAGTATTCTTAGGTTTCGTATCTATTTTACCTGCGTTTGCAGCTGCATTTGGTGCTAACATTTCGTTTGCTATGTTCTTTGGAGGTACATCATTATTGATTATGGTTGGTGTTGTATTAGATACTTTACAACAGGTAGAAGGTCACTTATTGATGCGCCGTTATGATGGATTGACGAAATCAGGTAAGTTGAAGAAGAAAGGTGGTATGATGGGTATTGGTGCAGACTTGTAAGAATTATATATTATGGTTTATTACAAAACTGCTGCTGAGATAGAATTGATTAGGACGAGTTGTTTAGTGGTCTCAAAGGTCTTAGGACTTGTAGGCAGTTTAATTAAGCCTGGAGTGACAGGTAAAGAACTTGATAAAAAAGCAGAAGAACTAATAAGGGATTACAACGGTATTCCTGGTTTCAAAGGGTATAATGATTTTCCATCTACATTATGTATATCTCCAAATGCAGAAGTTGTACATGGGATTCCTAACGATAAGGAATTTAAAGATGGTGATATAGTATCAGTTGATTGTGGCTGTTTATTGAATGGTTTTTATGGAGATGCTGCATACACTTTTGCTATTGGAGATGTAAGTAATGAGGTAATGAATTTGTTGTCAACTACAAATGAATCTCTTTATAAAGGTATAGAAAAAGCTGTTGTAGGAAATCGATTGACAAATATCAGTTTTGCTATTCAAAATTATGTCGAACGTGAAAATTCGTATTATGTAGTTAGAGAATTAGTCGGACATGGTATAGGACGAAATTTACATGAAAAACCAGAAGTTCCTAATTTTGGTAAAAGAGGTAAAGGATTAAAGATGAAAGATGGTTTAGTAATCGCTATCGAACCTATGGTAAATTTAGGTACTCGAAATATCGAAAATGATAGTGATGGTTGGACAATTTATTCAAAAGATAGAAGCCCTTCGGCTCATTATGAACATACAGTAGTAGTAAGAAAAGATAATGCAGATATCCTTAGTACTCATGAGTATGTAGAAGTAGCAATTAAAAATAACCCTAATATTAGGGAAATTTCAAGAAAAAAAGCGATATTTGCGGACTGAAATTAAATCTATGGCAAAAAGAAGAAAAAACACTAAAAATAGTGGCGGCGGCGGAAAGAAAAAAAATCTTATTGAGCAAGACGGCTCAGTAACAGAGGCTTTGTCAAATGCCACATTTAGAGTGCAATTAGAAAATGGACATATCATTGTTGCTACAATTTCTGGTAAAATGCGAATGAATTATATTAGAATATTACCAGGTGATAAAGTAAAAGTTGAAATGTCGCCTTATGATTTAACAAGAGGTAGAATCACTTATCGTTATAAGTAATATAATCTTAAAATTGTATAGAAATGAAGGTTAGAGCTTCAGTAAAAAAGCGTACAGCAGATTGTAAAATTGTACGTAGAAAAGGAAAAATTTATATTATTAATAAGAAAAATCCTCGTTTCAAACAACGTCAAGGATAATTCTGATTATTTAAAAGATAAAGATAATGGCTCGTATTGTTGGTGTTGATTTGCCGAGAAATAAAAGAGGAGTTGTCAGTTTGACGTACATCTACGGAATTGGAGATACTTCAGCTAAAGAAATCTTAGCTAAAGCAGATATTGATGAAGGTGTACGTGTACAAGATTGGACTGATGATAATATCAAAAATATTCGTCAAATCATAAACGACGAGTATAGAGTGGAAGGTGCTTTACGTTCTGAAGTTCAGTTAAACATTAAACGTTTAATGGACATTGCAAGTTACAGAGGGTTGCGTCACAGAAAAGGTTTACCTTTAAGAGGACAACGCACACAAACAAACGCTCGTACTCGTAAGGGTAAACGTAAAACAGTTGCTAACAAGAAGAAAGCAACGAAGTAATCATTCACTACTTTTTTCAATTTTTTTAAGGCATGGCTAAGAGGAAATCAACCAAGAAGGTTAAAAAGCTCAACGTAAAAGTTGAATCAGAGGGGCAAGCTCATATCAAAGCATCCTTTAATAATATCATTATTTCCTTAACGAATAAGAAAGGTCAAGTTATATCTTGGGCTTCAGCGGGGAAAGGTGGATTCAGAGGTTCTAAGAAAAACACTCCTTATGCTGCTCAAGTAGCAGCACAAGATGCAGCAAAAACAGCTTATGACCACGGTATGCGTAGTTGTATTGTATATGTAAAAGGACCAGGCTCAGGACGTGAAGCTGCAATTCGTGCAATCCATAATTCAGGAATCTCTGTATCAAGAATCATTGATATTACACCGATTCCTCATAATGGTTGTCGTCCTCCAAAGCGTCGTCGTGTATAAAACACAGATGCTATCTTTATTATTTAAAAATTTAATTCGCTAAGTAATGGCAAGATATACAGGACCGAAAACGAAGAAGTCAAGAGCTTTCGGACAATCAATCTACGGATACGACAAGAGTTTTGAGCGTCGTAAATATCCTCCAGGGCAGCATGGTAACAGCAGACGTAGAAAACAACGTTCTGACTATGCTACTCAATTAATGGAGAAACAAAAGGCAAAATATACTTATGGTGTATTAGAGCGTCAATTCCGTAATTTATTTGCTAAAGCAAGTAGTAAATCGGGTGTAACTGGTGAAGTTTTACTTCAATTGTTAGAAGCTCGTTTGGATAATACTGTATTCCGTTTAGGTATTGCACCTACTCGTCGTGCGGCACGTCAGTTAGTTACACATAAGCACATTGTTGTAAATGGTGTTGTATCTAATGTACCTTCTCTTTCTTTACGTCCAGGTGATGTAGTTGGAGTTCGTGCTAAATCACAAGGATTACAGGTTATTCAAGAATCGGTGGGAACAAAAGCGGATGTTCGCAAGTTCCCTTGGTTAGAATGGAATCCAGATAACTTAGATGGTGTATTTGTTTCTTTCCCTGAAAGAGATCAAATTCCAGAACAAATCAATGAACAATTGATTGTTGAGTTGTACTCTAAGTAATTCTTACGATATATTTTTTTCTAAAAATTCACTCACCTTGTTGTAAGTGGATTTTTAGGAGTTTAATTACTCTTGTAGAAGAGTAGAGATATTTATTAAATATCCACGAATCAGTATAATTCTTTGCTTGGTATTCAAGTGAATTGGAACATTCAGAAAACGCACTTTAATATATGGCTATTTTAAACTTTCAAAAGCCAGAAAGAATTTTGCTTCAGAAAGCAGATGATTTCGAAGGCATCTTTGAGTTCAAACCTTTAGAACCAGGCTTTGGTCAAACGGTAGGTAATTCTCTACGTAGAATCTTATTATCATCATTAGAAGGATTTGCAATTTCTGCTATTCGTATAGCAGGAGTTGATCATGAGTTTTCTTCTATTCGTGGTGTTGTTCAAGATGTAGTAGAAATTATTTTGAACTTAAAGCAAGTCCGTTTGAAACATATCATTTCTGATGAAGACGTGACAAGTGAAAAAATCTATTTGACAATCAGTGGTAAGTCAGAGTTCAGAGCAGGTGATATAGAGGAACACACTAATGTGTTTAAAGTGATGAATCCTGAATTATTGATTTGTGAAATGGAGCCTTTTGTTAATTTGGAAATGGAATTAACTGTAACAAGAGGTAGAGGTTATGTTCCTTCAGAAGAGAATATGCCAAAGGATGCACCAATAGGTGTTATTCCAATGGATGCAATCTATACACCTATCAAGAATGTTAGTTACAAAGTATCGAATACTCGTGTAGGGCAACGTACAGATTATGAGAAATTAGTAATAAATATTAAGACAGATGGTACGATTCATCCTGATGAAGCTATTCAAGAAGCTGCGATGATTATGATTCGTCATTTGATGTTAATTACTAATACAGAAATTGAACTGACGACAGAGAGAGCAAAAGATGATGATGTTGTAGATGAGCATATTTTACATATGCGTAAGCTATTAAAAACGTCATTAGAAGATTTAGACCTTTCAGTACGTGCATACAACTGTTTAAAGGCGGCTAAAATCAATTCTTTAGGTGAATTAGTATCTTATGATACACATGAATTATTGAAATTCAGAAACTTTGGAAAAAAATCATTAGTAGAGATTGAAGAACTTTTAGTTGAAAAAGGTTTGACTTTCGGTATGGATTTAGCAAAGTATAAATTAGACGAAGATTAATTTTATTATATCAAGTGTAAGGTAATAATGACTACCTTACACTTTTTTTTGTAAAACAAATTTGTAGTAACTTAATAGTGCTACGAAGCTAAAAAAATAACAATGAGACACGGTAAGAAATTTAACCATCTCGGAAGAAAGAAAGGACACAGAACTGCGTTGTTACGCAATCTTTCTATCTCTTTGATTGAGCATAAGCGTATTTTTACAACGTTAGCAAAAGGTAAAGCATTACGTAAACACGTTGAGCCAATCATTACTAAAGCTAAAACAAACTCAACACACTCAAGAAGAGTTGCTTTCAGTTATTTACAAAATAAAGAAGCTGTTAAAGAATTATTTGACGTTATTGCTCCAAGAGTTGCAGATCGTCCAGGAGGTTATGTGAGAGTTATTCAGACAGGTTACCGTCAAGGTGATAATGCTGATATGTGTATGATTGAGTTAGTTGACTTTAACGAAACAATGTTAAATGCAACAGATGATGATGCAGGGAAGAAAAGAACTCGTCGTAGCCGTCGTCGTAAAAAATCATCAGAAACTCCTGTTGCTGATGTTCAAGAAACAACAGAAGAAACAACTGAAGAATAATAATGATAGTACAATTACTGACATATTATTTGTAATGATAATAAAGGCAAGAATCCGTAAGGATTCTTGCCTTTTGTGTATTTAATAACTTTTGAATAAGAATTCATTATTTAATTATCACTTAGAGATATTTATATTTCTTTTCTGATTTTTAATTTATTTTATAATTACTTTTGCGAAAACCTCTAATTACATCAATCATTATTAGGAAAAATACCAAAACTGATGAGTAATTTCAAAAATACAACTGCGATATTATTATTAGAAGATGGAACGATTTTTAAAGGAAAATCGGCAGGAAAAATAGGGACAACAACTGGCGAAATCTGTTTTAATACAGGTATGACAGGTTATCAAGAGGTCTTTACTGATCCATCTTACTACGGACAATTATTAGTGATGACCAATGCACATATTGGTAATTATGGCACTAAAAGCGTTGAAATTGAATCGGAATCTGTAAAGATTGCAGGTTTGATTGTCAAAAATTTTACAGATGAATATTCTCGACCTCAAGCGGATTTGTCTATTCAAAAGTATTTAGAGAAAAATAACTTGGTGGGAATTTCTGATATTGATACAAGAGCATTAGTACGACATATTCGTACGAAAGGTGCAATGAATGGTATCATATCTTCCGAAATTACTGATGCAGAAGTTTTACAGGAAAGGTTAGCCAAAACACCTTCTATGGAAGGTTTAGAATTGGCATCAACGGTAAGTACGACAGAAACTTACAAAATGGGGCAGGACGATGCTAAATATAAGGTTGCGGTATTAGATTTTGGTACGAAGAAAAATATTTTGCGATCGTTTGTTCAAAGAGATTGTCAAGTCAAAGTTTTCCCTGCTAAAACGTCTATTGAAGAGATTAAGGCTTGGAATCCAAATGGTTACTTTTTATCAAATGGACCAGGAGATCCTGCATCTATGAATTATGCTGTGAATACAGCAAAAGCTATCTTGGAAGAGGATAAACCATTGTTTGGTATTTGTCTCGGACATCAAATTTTAGCATTGGCAGCAGATATTCCAACGTACAAAATGCATCATGGACACAGAGGAATCAATCATCCTGTGAAAAATTTAATAACAGGAAAAGGAGAAATTACGAGTCAAAATCATGGATTTGGTGTAAGCCCTGAAGCTATTAAAGCAAATGCTGATAAGGTAGAAATTACGCATATGAATCTAAATGATGGAACAATCGAAGGAATCCGAATTAAAGGGAAAAAAGCATTTTCGGTACAGTATCATCCGGAATCTTCTCCTGGACCTCATGATTCTCGTTATTTGTTTGATGACTTTGTTCAATTAATGGCAGAAATTTAGAATTTAGTAAATAATCAGATAGAAGGTATTTTGAAAGTGCCTTCTATCTAAACTAACAATAAAAACTAATATTTTAATTATAATAATAAGTGTTTAATGACGCTCGAATACTCGGGAGAAATCACTAAAAAAGTTTAAAAAATATTTGTTTAGCAAATTTGTAAAATTAGAATTAGTAGAAATATTTAATTTCAACGCTAATTTTTCAAAACAAAATTAACCACAAAATGAGCATTATTACAGAAGTAAGTGCAAGAGAGATATTGGACTCTCGTGGAAATCCTACTGTTGAAGTAGATGTTGTAACAGAAAATGGTATTGTTGGTCGTGCAGCTGTTCCTTCAGGTGCATCAACAGGAAAATACGAAGCGGTTGAATTGCGTGATGGTGATAAAAGTCGTTATGTAGGAAAAGGTGTTTTGAATGCATGTAAAAACGTCAATGAAGTATTGGGTGACGAGTTAATCGGTTTCTCTGTATTTGATCAAATTGGAATTGACCAGTTGATGATTAATATTGATGGAACACATAACAAAGCCAAATTGGGTGCAAACGCTATTTTAGGTGTTTCATTAGCCGTAGCGAAAGCAGCAGCTTACGAAGTTGGACAACCATTATATCGTTATATTGGTGGTGTAAATGCTCACGTTTTGCCTGTTCCAATGATGAATATCTTGAATGGTGGTTCTCATGCAGATAACAGTATTGATTTTCAAGAATTTATGATTATGCCAGTTGGTGCATCTTCATTCCGTGAAGGTTTGAGAATGGGAACAGAGGTTTTTCATACTTTGAAATCGTTATTGAAAAAGAAAGGTTATTCAACAAATGTTGGTGACGAAGGTGGTTTTGCACCAAGTATGAAATCAAACAAAGAAGCAATCGAAACGGTATTACAAGCCATCGAAAAAGCAGGTTACAGACCTGGTGAAGATATGTTTATCGCTATGGATGCTGCTGCTTCTGAGTTTTATAATGCAGAAGAGAAAGTATATCACTTTCATCAATCAACTGGCGAAAAATTAACTTCTGATGAAATGGTTGGATATTGGGCAGAATGGGTAAATAATTATCCAATCTTATCAATTGAAGATGGTTTAGATGAAGATGATTGGTCAGCTTGGGCGAAGTTAACAGCAGCAATTGGTAATAAAGCACAAATAGTTGGTGATGATTTATTCGTAACAAACACGAAGCGTTTACAACGTGGAATTGATGAAAAATCAGCGAACTCAATCTTGATTAAGGTTAATCAAATTGGTTCTTTGACAGAAACAATTCAAGCAGTAAACTTAGCAACTCGTAATGGTTTTACAAGTGTAATGTCTCACCGTTCGGGAGAAACAGAAGATACAACTATTGCTGATTTAGCTGTTGCATTAAGCACAGGACAAATCAAAACTGGTTCTGCTTCTCGTTCTGATAGAATCGCTAAATACAATCAATTGTTACGTATCGAAGAGGAATTAGGTGATACTGCTATTTATAATGGTAAAAATGTATTGCGTTAAGAGATTTTCGCATATAGATATTTTGAAAAGGGTTTTATCGAAAGATGAAACCCTTTTTCTATTTTAGAAGAAAATATTTCTATTTTCATAGAAAAATATAATTTCATTGATGATGAAAGCATTATAAACAAGAGAATCAATAAATTTACATAAATCAAATGTACAATACGATGAAACAATTTTTTTTAAAATTTCTATTCTTATCAATTGTTTGTATCACAACAACTTCAATTTACGGACAAGACTTAACTAATGATACTGCGTTTTTTCAAAAGGCAGGAAAAGAATATCAAGCCTTTTTAGAAAACACAACATTGGACAATATATTATACTTAGATACTGTACAAACTTTTCCAGATAAAGTTATTTTGAATATGGTGATGACAAGTTATAATGATTGGGCAAGTTTAAGCAGTCAGTACAAAAAGGATTTTGAAGTAGATATTCGACAGACTTTATTCAATAAAGCTGCTTTCTTATTTGAAGTAGATGAAGATTCTTTAGGAATTCGAATTTGGTCATCGGATTTTACATTAGTTGAAGTTCAACTCCTTTATTCTAATGATGAACTTAAAATTATTGAAAATAAAGAAAGGGCAATTCGTTTAGATTCTTTGGTTTTAGACAAAAGACGATTCCCTAAAATTGCTAAAAAAGATACTTATCAAACGATAACGTTTTGTAAAGACAAAATCGAAAAGAAGTTGGTCAAATATTATAAGAAAGAACATAAAGGAGTTAAAATCGAACCGAATACAAGGCGACCAAAAGAAATGAAACTAAAAGTACGGAACATTCGAGGAGAAGTTTTACATGATCATTGGTTTCCTTATTGGGAATACATTGTTATTAAGATAAACTTCAAGGAACGAAGTGGAAAATTGATTATATATTACGAAGTAGAAGCAAAATATGGTTCCGGTGTATTTCGTGGTCCTCGGTTATCTGATTATACTGATATGGATACAGAATACAAAGCCTATGTCAATGATTATATGGAAAAATTAGATGAAATTATATATAAAGCTATTAAATAATTTATAATGAATACACTTTCAAAACATCGTACACATTTAGGCAAAATCATTTTACTCTCTTCGATAGCCTTGTTTTTTTCTGTTGTTGTACTTAGAGTATTAGGAGGCTTTAGGCCTGATGAGTTTGAGGAATTATTGAAACTTATTACACCAATCAATGCTTTATATATTGCGGCAGTGATTCGTTATGTGATTGCTAATCCGACTGAAAAAGAAATAGCTCCAGATGAAGCAAAATTAACGGATATGTATCTTTATACCTCAAAGATGGTCGTTTATGGGCATTTAGCCTTAATCCTTCTTTTAGTCTGGCTTTTTGGTTTGTTTCATTTCGTAGATTTTTCTCTATTTACAACTATTGTAACTGCGATAGAAGGCTTATTTGGCATTTATGCAGGTTGGTTTTTGACACATATCTTTGGAGATGAAACGACTAAAAATAAAACGAAATAAAAATATTTCTCGTTAAGTATTCTGACAAATTTATTTGCCACGAATGCACGAATTGAAATTTAATATAACTAATTGATTAACAGTAAAATAAATATTAGTGTCTTCGTGACTTATAAGTAGAATAATTCTGTTCGACTACTTACGATAAAATCCTTATCAATGAAACACATTTTAATATTACTATTTATCGGTTGTAGTTTTGGTGCAACATTTAAGGCGGATAAATCATTGGCACAAGCCGAAAACCGCTTGGCTTTGGTGATAGGAAACTCTAAATATGACACCAACTATCAAGACCAACTTCCCAATGCTGTAAATGATGCTAATGCAATGGAGCAAAAATTGCAAGAACTTGGTTTTGAAGTTATAAAAAAGACGAACCTTTCTTTAGATGGTTTCAATGACGCAGCAGATGCGTTTAATAATCGAATCAAACAACTCAAACGCTCCTCAAAACCTTTAGTAACTGTTTTTTATTATTCAGGTCATGGTATGCATATTGACCAAATATCTTATTTATTACCGGTAGATTGTAGGGCGAGAGAAGAAGTAGATTTGCGGCGAGAAGATAAATACGGTGCGTTTCCGCTACATTATTTGACAAATAGATTGGTCAAACATGGTAATTTTTTGAATATCATTATGTTAGATGCTTGTCGTACCAATAAATTTCCACAGTTATTAGCACAAGCAAGAGGTGGACCGCCAGATGACTTAAATGGTTATGGAAGTCCCTACAAAAACGTAAAACCAATAACGCCGAGTCCAATGTTTTATGCTTACGCAACAGAATATGGTGAAATTGCTAAAGATGGAACAGATAAAAATAGTCCGTATGTCAATGGTTTCCTAAAAGCCGTACAAGCACCTAATAAAACATTAGAAACCGTTTTTAAGGAAACAGGTGCATACGTACTTCATAAAACCAATCAAAAACAACGACCACAAACGGCTAACCAAGGTTTTTATAAGAACTTTATCTTTAACCTTCAAGAGGAAGAAATCATAACACTTCGGACTTCCGATCCTTTTGCAGCTCAAATGATTCCAATCTCAAGTGGAACTTTTCAAATGGGAAGTAATGTATCCAGTGATGAAAAACCAATACATTCCGTCACCGTCAGCAGCTTCTATATGTCAAAATACGAAGTGACACAAAAGCAATGGCGAGACGTAATGGGAACAAATCCGAGTCATTTTAAAAACTGTGATAAATGCCCTGTAGAAAATGTATCTTGGGATGACGCACAAAAGTTTATCAAAAAACTAAACGCTCAAACAGGCAAAAACTATCGTTTACCAACCGAAGCAGAATGGGAATATGCCGCAAAAGGCGGACAAAATTATAAATATGCAGGAAGTGATAATATTGGAAATGTGGCTTGGTATGATAAGAATTCTTATGATTTAGGAAAAGACCATAAAAACTATGGAACAAATCCTGTCGGACAAAAATCACCAAATGGTTACGGTTTATATGATATGAGTGGAAATGTTTGGGAATGGTGCGAGGACACTTGGCATGAAAACTATAATAACGCACCAACAAATGGCACAGCATGGCTTACAGGTGGAGACAACAGTCGCCGGGTGTTGCGTGGCGGTTCTTGGTTCCGCTTCGATAGCTATAGCCGTGTTGCTCTTCGTAGTTGGGACGATCCTTCAGAGCGGTACTACGATCTTGGCTTTCGGTTGGCTCGGGGCATTTAACCCTTTGTACTTTTAGATTTTTTCCCTTTGTATTAAATAATGGCGCAGCCATTTATTTAATCTTTTAGAACGGCGAAGCCGTGACTTTTTAAACTTTTATATTTTTAATTTTTTATAAGGGAAATGGTTACGTATATTCGGTTTTTATTGGTGCGAAGCACCAGCGATTTTTTTTTGGTATTTATGGGTTTCGTAGGGCAAACGGCATTGCCTTTGCCGTCGTTGGAATGAAAAGTAGAAAAGGTTTTATCATGTATTAATCCGTGTCGGTTTTGGAAACCGACACGGATTTTTAAAAACCAAAAATGTGTATATTTGTAGGAAATAGATAGGTAAGATGAAAAAAGTATTTAATACAACAGGAACGTGTTATTCGAATTCACATTACATGATGAATAATTCCAAAAAATTGGAAGA
>JBGCFH010000437.1:0-37861 GCA_045106825.1 Saprospiraceae bacterium
TTAGACGATTGTAATTTTATGACGCATCCCGAGGACTCGGGACGCTAAGAAAATTACAAGAAGTATAAAGGAAAATTTATAGAAAGTTTATGCTGAATTTATTTCAGTAATGGGTAGGTTATTTATTTCCTGTTCCCTAAACAGATGAAAACGGTTTATAACACTTAAAAAAATATCGTTATAAAGTGAAAATCCCGAACTTCAATTAAGAAATTCGGGACTTATTATTTGTTATTTTTTCTTCTTTTTCCAATTATCATGTAACGTAACCGTTCTATTGAAAACCAATTTATCATCGGTTGTATCTTTATCAACAGCAAAGTAACCAGTTCTCATAAACTGTACACTATCACCAGCTTTTGCGGTTTTCAAATGTGGTTCAACGTAACCTGTTACAACTTCTAAAGAGTTCGGATTCAAGAACTCTAAAAAGTCCTTGTCTTTGTGTCCGTTTGGAGATTCGTCTGAAAATAATCTATCGTATAAACGAATTTCTGCTTCTACGGCTTGAGCAATCGAAACCCAGTGAATTGTTCCTTTTACTTTCAATCCTGAGGTATCAGAACCAGAGCGAGAATCTTTAAAATAAGAACATTTTAACTCAATCACTTCTCCATTTTCGTCCTTAATCACTTCATTACATTCTATAATATAAGCGTTTTTTAAACGTACCATTTTTCCAACACTCAATCGGAAAAATTTACGTGGAGCATTTTCTAAAAAGTCTCTACGTTCGATATAAATCTCACGACTAAACGGCACAATACGAGTTCCTGAATTTTCGTCATTCGGATTGTTCACCGCTTCCATTTCTTCAACTTGTCCTTCTGGATAATTTGTAATCGTCACTTTTAACGGATCTAAAACAGCCATTACACGAGGAGCAGTATTTTTCAAATCGTCCTTCACACAAAATTCCAATAATCCAACATCAATTACGTTTTCACGACGTGCAATTCCTACTTTTTCTGCAAACAAACGAATCGACGCTGGTGTATAACCTCGACGACGCAAACCAGAGATTGTTGGCATTCGAGGATCATCCCAACCATTGACATAATTTTCTTCTACCAATTTTTTCAATCGGCGTTTACTCATTATGGTATAACTCAAATTTAATCGAGCAAACTCAATTTGTTGTGGTCGATACAAGCCTAACTCTTCCAAAAACCAATCGTATAATGGACGATGTACCTCAAACTCCAATGTACATAAGGAGTGCGTAATTCCTTCGATAGAATCCGAGATTCCGTGTGCATAATCATACATCGGATAAATGTGCCAAGCATCGCCAGTTCGGTGATGTTCCACATTTTTGATACGATACATTAACGGATCACGTAGGTGCATATTTGAGTTTGTCATGTCGATTTTGGCACGCAAAACACGAGTTCCATCAGGATACTCACCGTTTTTCATGCGTTCAAACAAATCCAAATTCTCTTCTACCGAACGATTGCGATAAGGACTTTTGTCACCAGGTTTTGTTGGTGTGCCTTTCATTGCAGCGATTTCTTCTGCTGTCGAGTCATCGACATAAGCCTTTCCCTTCTTAATTAATTTGACCGCTAAATCATATAGATTTTGGAAATAATCAGAAGCATAATATTCTCTTTCATCCCAATCAAACCCTAACCAGTTAACATCTTCTCGAATAGCATTTACATATTCGGTATCTTCTGCAACAGGATTTGTATCATCAAAACGCAGGTTTGTTTTTCCTTGAAATTGTTGAGCGATACCGAAGTTTAGGCAAATAGATTTTGCATGACCAATATGTAAATAACCATTTGGTTCAGGTGGAAAACGAGTATGTACACGTCCTTCAAACCTTCCTTTTTCGTTGTGTCCTTCGATAATTTGCTCAATAAAATTGAGGCTGCGTTTGTTGTCACTCATAATCTTAATTATTGACGGTAAAACCGAACTTTATTAAATGTAGAATTTAAAAAAACAAAAATAGTGATTTTAGAATTATAGTTCCTTTGGTTTGGGATTTTATTTTGAATTTTTGATTTGAACTTCAAAGCCATAAAGTCGGACAACGTTTGTTTTGGAGAATACTTAAATTATCTATTGACAAAAAAATGAAAAATATTTGAATCAGAGTATTTTTTATAAGGAATAACAAAATGGTTTCTAAATCCTTTTTTATGTGAAGTTGTTAAACCTGTTTTGTAACTATTTATCACAATCTTATAAGTGCTAAATAGTTACCAAAAAAGACTGGAACTATTAATTTTTTTCAAATATTTTTTGATAATTAACCATCTAAAGAATCGGTTTTCAAACTGATTAAACGTAAAATTTTGGCATTTTTTATTGTTTAAGTTTTGATTGAATTTAGTGCTTTTTGTAGTTGAGTATTTTTAAACTTGGGAGATTCCTGCCGCAGTTTACCCCGAAATTTCGTGGGTCGGAATAACGGAAATAGTTAAGAGAAAAACCTGCGTAAATAAGCAATAATCAATATCATAAATATTCCAATTATTAACGAAATCAAAGTTTTTTCATTTCTAAATTCAAAACCACTCGTTTCTCCTTGCAACACAAAACCTGACCAATAATAAGGATCAGCTGTCACTTCATTGGCAAATTGCAAATAATTGATTTTGGCTTGATGCAAAGCATCATCTTTGGATAAGCCTTTTTGTAGATTGTCATAAAAAGCTAATAGTAAGCGATTTGTTGCCGTTTCATCGACTTCCCAAAGCGAATATATTAAACTATTTACACCAGCTAAATGAAAACCATAAGCCATTCCGACTCTTCCGACTCCAACTTGATATTGACCAGAACCTGTGCGACAACTGCCCAAAATTGCTAAGTTTGCGTCTAAGTTTATTTGATATAAGTCCTTTAAAAATAAGGGTTTATCTGCTAAAATAATTTTAGAGTTTAAAACCGCTTCATCATCGACTAAAGTATGTGTGGCGAAGTGTAAAATATTGATATTTTGCAGATTTTTGAAGTTTACTAAAGTCGCTTTTTTATCTTTAAAAAATGAACCGTTCCAATCTGATTGTAAATTTTTTATTAGGAATTTCGATTGTTTTAATTCGTTTAGTTGACGATTATCAATTTTGGTATTATGAAAATTTGGAGCAAAAACGCTGATTGTTGGATTTTTTAGAATCTTATTACTTGTTTTTTGTTGTACGAATGTCGTTGCCGAATGTTGATGTGTAATTTGATAATCGTAAATCAGAAATGATAATTTCTTAAAATCAAAATCCCAATTTTTTACTTTTTTTGACAATAACGCATCAAACGGTAAAACACTTAATGAACCGTCTGCAACGATTTGTAATTTTGTTCGATTACCTAATTTTGATTCAATCGGTTGAAAAAGAATTTTATACAATTCGTGTAGATGGTGAATTGCTTCGGTTTCTTTGGCAGAATGCAAATTTTGAATTACGGAAAAAATCATTTCGTTAATTTCCGCAGGAATTTTGTTGGTTTTTATTTTAAAAAAGGATTGTTCGGATTCTGTTATTACGAAAGTGTAAATTGCTTTTTTTCCATAGAAATAAATGATAAATGCTTCGTTATTTTTAAGGTTTTGTTGTAGCGTTTTGGAGTCAATTGCAGCAGCAGGAAATTTGGGTTGATGTTCTTCTAAAAACTGTTCATACTTTGTCTGAATAGAATCTCTTTCTTGTTCTAATCTATAAATAAAATCACCATTTTTCCACTCAGGAAAGTGCTGTTTTTGTAACTTTAATTTATTATTTAATGCTGAAATATCACTTAAATATTTTCCTTCAATGGTTTTTAAACTATCTGATAAATTATTTTTATTAAATCCTAAAGTATTGAATAATAGTAGATTACGTTGCTTTTCTGCTAAACTAAATGCTTTGTCAAAATATTTTTTGTCATTTGTTTTATGGAATAGTTGTTCACAAATTTCCAACATTAGTTCGTAGCTTTCAAACTCTAATTGATAGAAAAGTTGTTTTTCCAAAGGTTGTTCAATTCGGTTTGAAAACTGTTCAACGACATTTAAATATTCGACAGAAGTTTGATAGGTTTCAATCAAATTATGATTTTCAGAAAGTATAGGTTTTGCTTGATTCGCATATAAAAATGCTTCCAAAAAAGAACCTTTTTCCATTGCTCGTTTTGCTTTATCAAATTTTTGAGAATTTTGGCAATTGATAATTGATAATGGAAAAATTACAATTAAAAAGAGTAAATAGAAAAACCTGACAGATTTTACTTGTCCCGAAATCTCGTGGAAAAACCTGTCAAGTTTAATCGTATTTAATAATTTTCCATTTTCAATTCTCAATTTTCCATTATTTAAGTTCTTTTCACTTTTTTGTTCGTAACATTATATTTTGGCGTATGTTTTTTCATCAAATCATTTTGAGCTTGATTAAAATCATCCGTCAATTTCTGGATTTTATTATATTTGTTAATTGCTTCATTATACTTATCAACATCATCTTGTGTCAAATCTTCTTGCTTCGATTTTACGACTTTTACGATGTCTGCAAATCCATTCGCTGACATTTCTTTATAGAATTTTGCCAATTTCATCGTTTTATCCAACAAATCACGATCACCTTCGAATCCTTGCATTTTTTTCATTTTTTCAATCGAACGATCCGCAGCAGATTCGATGCGTTTGCGTTTTCCATCTAAACCCACAGATTCATTATTTCCAACGGATTCAAAGAAAATAGAATTGTATTTTGATAATTGAAAATTGATTAAATACAAGATTCGACTATATTCATTGACCTTTGATAATTTTTTGAATTGAATATCCATTTCATCTTCTGATTCAGATTCTTTCATCTCAATATTATGACTTTTGATAAATGCTTTTTGTGCTTTATAAAATCTATCGGTTGCTTTTGACAAGTTTCTTTCGGCTTCATCTTGTGCCGCAAAATACGCTTCCATTGCTTCATAAGATTCTTTGCTCGATTGTTTCAAGACATTTACCTCTTGAAATTCTATTTCAAAAACTTGTTTGTACATATTCAAAACTTCAACACATTCTGATTGCAATTTTTCGCCATTTTCATAAGGATTTGTTTGCGAAATATTGTTATAAGCCGATTGAATTTGCTTCACCAAATTTTTACGTTTAATTTCTGTTTGCTCAAAATTATCCGAATGAACCGATTGAGAAATATATTCCAAATTTTTGCCAACAATTTGATTCATTTCTCCAACAATGAAGTTATTATAATCTACAGGGTGATCAAATTCTTGAGCATAAGAAGCGGTAGTAATTAAGAAAAAGGCAATTAAAGTTAAAAGCTGTTTCATTGATTTTTTTTTTATGTAAAAGAATAGATATAAATGTAAGGATAATTCAAATATGATGAAATAGTTGGGTCGATATTTAGATTGTGTTAACAAAAATAGAACCGAATACAACTCGGTTTTACGTTGTTCTCAACCTATCTCTCGCTTCCATCAATGCAAAACCCAACAAATTATCACCTTTCCAAGCGTGTGGATTTTCGATATTCGGAGCATCTGCAGCCAAACCGATTCCCCAAATTCTATCTAAAGGACTGGCTTCTACTAAGATACGATTTCCTGTATTTAACAAGTACGTTTTCAAATTTTCGTGTTGACTAAATTTATGAAAATTACCTTCAGCAACAATTTTAGAATTATTGGCTCTCCAAATTTTTCCATCATAATTCCGAACTTTACGCCCACATTTTTGAGCTTTTGCAGGTGATTTATCCGATAAAATTTCTTGTAGCATTTCCTCATCATTGAAAAGTCGAGCTTTCCCAGCCATCATCCAATGTTCGGTCGTTTCATAATGTATTCCATTGACTTCAAACGGATAATTTTCCCACCATTGACTTAGACAAGTTTTGGTTATCGAACCGTCTTTACTCGGTGTATTTTTCCAAAAGAAGATATATTTTAATGGTTCGTTGTTGTCATATTGGGCTTTAAGCCAATTTAAATTGTACATGATTTTTTATTTTTCATTATTTTAAATACTGCTTTTTAACGAAATTACAACTGTTTTCGTTTCAATTTAGGGTTGATAACGACAATCATTTATTCTACAAAGAATAATTCAAAACTATTTTAACATTGTGTATTTCGTAATGTTTTGGGTGTTCAATTCATTTGTTAGATAATCCGCAACTCGAATGGTTTTACCTTGTTTTAGAAACTTTTATTAATTTTTTTTAATTTAATATCAGCGAAACATGAATTAGCAGCTATTCTCGGTTTGAAATAATTCGTAATGTGTTTTGCTGTAATTAGTGATTTTTACGATAATCTGCAATCTAAATTAAGTAAGAATTCGACGGGCGATTTAAAATCGCCTGTCGAATGTTCTTATTTAAGCAAAAAAGTCATTAAAAGCATCAATTCTTTATAAAACGCATTATAAAATTTTTTAAACCGAGAATGGCTGATGAATTAGAATTCTAAAAAAGCATTAAAATAGGAAAATGAAAAGAACGATTGATTTATAAAAGATAATCAACTAATTCAACCCAAAACAAGTTACATTAAAGAATTCAGCAACAAGCAACCAGAAAAAATGAACAGATTATCAAAAGAAACAAGTCCATATTTACAACAACACGCACACAATCCAGTAGATTGGTATCCTTGGAGCGAAGAAGCATTTGCGAAAGCGGAACGAGAAGATAAACCGATTTTGGTGAGTATTGGCTATTCGACTTGTCACTGGTGTCATGTGATGGAACGAGAATCTTTTGAAAATAAAGCGATTGCAGCGATAATGAACGAAAATTTCATTAATATAAAAGTCGATAGAGAAGAACGACCAGATATTGATGCGATTTATATGGAAGCCGTTCAGATTATGACAGGTTCTGGTGGTTGGCCTTTGAATTGTTTTTTGTTGCCTGATAAACGACCGTTTTTTGGTGGAACATATTTTCCGCCAGAAGCTCGACACAATCGACCTTCGTGGACACAAGTTTTAAATAATTTGACTTCGGCTTATCAAAATCAAAAGGAACAAGTCGTTGAGCAAGCCGAAAAATTGACAAATTATATTCACGATGCTGATAATCGTTTATTGAATAATTTGGTGACAACCGAAAATGAAGTATTTGATAAAAATTCATTACACCTTATATATAGCACGATTCGAGAACGATTCGATAGAGTAGAAGGTGGAATTGGTTCTGCTCCGAAGTTTCCAGCTTCGTTGACGTTGAAATTTTGTTTGGATTATCATTATTTTACAAATAATTCGGAAGCGTTGCAACAAGTGGAATTATCGTTAGATAAAATGATTCAAGGTGGTATTTATGATCAAATCGGTGGCGGATTTGCTCGTTATGCGACGGATAAAGCTTGGTTAATTCCGCATTTTGAAAAGATGTTGTATGACAATGCGTTGCTGGTGAATTTGTTAGCAGATGCGTATAAATTCACGAAAAAGGAATTGTATAAAGAAACGATTGAAGAAACTTTGACTTACGTCAAACGAGAAATGTGGTCAAATGAAGGTGGAATTTTTGCGGCTCAAGATGCTGATTCTGAAGGCGTTGAAGGGAAGTTTTACGTTTGGTCAAAGGTAGAAATTGACGAAATCTTAGGTGATAACGCTGATTTGTTTTGTCGATTCTATGATGTTTCTAAAAATGGAAATTGGGACGGAAATAATATTCTATGGCGAAAAAATTCGTATGCTATTTTTGCGAAAGCAAACAAAATAGATTTAAATGATTTTAAAACAACGATGAAAAATTGTCGAGAGCAATTATTTCAAATCAGAGATAAACGCATCAAACCGAGTTTAGATGATAAAATTTTATTGAATTGGAATGCGTTGATGACAACGGCTTTTGTGAAGGCTTACACAGCATTGGATAATGACGAATATTTAGATATTGCGATTCAAAATATGGATTTTTTAATTCAAACTTTTGATAATGAAACACATTTTTATCACACTTATAAAGATGGAAAACGACAACATCAAGCATTTTTAGACGATTATGCGTTTTTGATTGAAGCCTTGTTACAATTGTTTGAAGTTACTCAAAAGGTGACTTACTTGACAAAAGCAGATAAATTGACACAATTTGTTATCAATGAGTTTTATGATGACAATTCTAAACTTTTCTTTTTTACTTCCGCCAACCAAACTGACCTAATTACTCGTACTAAAGATTTATACGACAATGCTTTGCCTTCTGGCAATTCTACGATGGTTCACAATTTGCAGCAGTTGGGAATATTGTTAGGCAAGGAGAATTATAAAAAAATGGCTTACGCAATGTTGTCGCAAGTCCAATCGTCTATTGAAAAATATCCAACTTCTTTTGCAAAATGGGCAAGTGCAATGCAAAATTATGTTCGTCCAACATATGAAATTGCGATTATTGGAAAAGATGCTTTTGAAAAATCGAAAGCGATTTCACAACAATTTATACCAAATCGTGTAATTATGGCAACAAAAGAAGCGAATAACAATTATCCATTATTAGAAGGCAAATCGGTTGGAAATGACACTTTGATATTTGTTTGTCGAGATTATGCTTGTCAATTACCTGTCAAAACTATTAATGAAGTAATGGAAATTGTTTAAAATAAGTAAAAAGTAGAAAGACACATTTTATGTACTTTTTTCGTTAGATAAAATAATGTTCAAACACAAAATAATTTGAAAAGTGTCAATTATACTATAAATTGAGGCTTTGAATAACACATCACCTCAACACTATTGATTCAAAGATTGTTATAGCCTAAATTGAACAAACCAAAAATCAGCGGTTAGTTAACAGTACGCAGTTTTCAGCAACTAAAAACTTACCCAACACTCAAAATCTATATTTTAAAAAAAGCAAAAGCTATGGCAAATATGAGATATTTATTCCTTTCAGCGTTTTTATTAGTTAGCTTTTGTGCTTTCGCACAACAACCTGTTCAGTACAGTTTATATATGTTAAATCAGTATAATTTCAATTCTGCTTATGCTGGTTTAGACGAGTCCGTTAGTGCAACAGGCGTTTTTCGACAACAATGGTTAGGATTGGAAGGAAGTCCACAAACGCAAGATTTTAATGTTCATATGCCACTTTATTTTATAAAAGGTGCATTTGGTTTGGGAATCGAGAATGACGCTTTGGGTGCAGAACGCAATTTAAAAATCACAGCAGCTTACAATTATCAGCAAGAATTAGGAAATGGATTCATTTCCGCTGGTATTCGAGGTGGAATGCTTCAAAAAACTTTAGATGGAACTGTTTTAGTGCCACGAGATCAAGATCAAACAGACAATTATATACCGATTGGAATAGAAACCAGTATGGCTCCGATTTTGGATGCTGGCGTTTATTATAAAGGCGAATCGATGCAAATTGGACTTTCTGCAAACAATTTACTTCAAAATTCAGTAGATTTTGCCTTAGATGAACCGACCAGTATTGACTTTTTAAGAAATTATTTCTTTACCTTTGCGTACAATTTCGACGTAGGTACAAAATTTAACATTTCGCCTTCATTATTAGTAAAGTCTGATATACAAGAAATTCAAACGGATTTTTCGGCAATTGTCGAATATAATGACAATATAATGTTAGGAGCATCGTTTAGAGGTTATAATTCAAATACAATTGATGCAGTCGTAATAATGGCAGGTATGAAAGTAACATCAAACGTGACTGTTGCTTATGCTTATGATTTACCAATTTCAGGTTTAAGTGCCACTAATACAGGATCGCATGAGATTATGTTGAATTATAATTTAAATAAAATCTTTGGAGCAGGAGTGCCACCAAAGGTTATTTATAATCCTCGATTTTTGTAAGTTCTGAACAAAAATTTCCAAAGACAAAGATTTTAGTCAGATAATATGAAATAATCTAAAGATGAATTGCGTTTGTTTTACGTCTATTATATTTAAGAGTATTAAAAGACAAAGTTAACATTATAATAAATTCTGTATAGCGCAGTTTCATTTTTAAAAAGACTATCCTTACATTTGTTGCTGTGGATAAGCATTTCAAAAATTATCTGACGAAAACTCGGGTACCAGTTATGAAAAATATTTCAAGATTATTAGTAGCCCTGATTGGCATCACAATTTTAGCATCTTGTGCTCAACGTGACAACGGGCAATTAGTTGGTGTATTAGACCGACCAGCTTGGAACGGTATTAATCCTTACGGAATGGTGTATATTCCATCGGGAACATTGCATATCGGACCAAGTGATCAAGACGTAAATCACACATTAGTTCAACGTCCTCGTTCTATTTCAATACAAGGTTTCTACATGGATGATACCGAGATTACAAATAACGAATATCGTCAATTTGTATATTGGGTGCGTGATTCAATCGCATTAACATACATGGGTTACTTCTTAGAAGATGAAGATGGTAATGAATTTGTTGATTGGGAAATGAAAGAAGAGTTAGATTGGGCAAGTGAAGATTTAGATGAGATGTATCTATCTGAATCAGAGCGTTTTGACAATCGTAAAGAGTTAAATACTCGTTCATGGGAAATGGAGTATCAATGGTATGATTGGCAGGGAGCTGCACATGATCATTATAACTCTAACCGTACTAAGTTCATCAAAAAAGATAAAGTAAAAGTATATCCAGATACGTTAGTTTGGGTTCGTGACTTTACTTACTCTTATAATGAACCGATGACCCGTAATTATTTCTGGCATCCAGCATTTGATGATTATCCTGTAGTTGGTGTAACTTGGCCACAAGCACAAGCCTTCTGTTATTGGAGAACAAAATTATGGAATACCTATCGTGCAGCAGCAGGAGAAGTAAATACGGAAGATTTCCGTTTACCAACAGAACATGAGTGGGAATACGCTGCAAGAGGTGGACACGCACATGCAATGTATCCTTGGGGTAACTATTATGTAAGAAATGCTAAAGGTTGTATCTTAGCGAACTTCAAACCAGGTCGTGGTAACTATCCTGAAGATGGTGGATTGTACACTGTGAAAACAGATGCTTACTTCCCGAATGATTATGGTTTATACAATATGGCGGGTAATGTTGCAGAATGGACTTCATCAGCATTTTATGAAAATGCTTACTCATTCCAACATGATTTAAATCCAGATATTCGTTATGATGCAGAGAAAGAAGATCCTGAATCTTGGAAACGTAAAGTTATCCGTGGAGGATCTTGGAAAGATATTGCATACTATATTCAAACAGGTTCTCGTCATTGGGAGTATCAAGATACTGCGAAATCTTATATTGGTTTCCGCTGTGCATTAACATTCTTAGGTCGTTCAATCAATGACTTTAAATAAAATAATCACTTTAGATAAATAGTAAAAATGCTAACGGCTTGATATATACTATATCAACCGTTAGCATTTAGTTATTTATATATCAGCTTATTACATATTAATTTAATTTACAAGTGTACGGTTTTAATATATTTTTCAAAAAAAAAAATATTTTTTTTGAATAATGCTGTAACTTTTCTAAAAATTCGTATTATTGAGTTGTATAAAGGAATTACTTATAATCAAGTAACTATATTCTTCAAAGAATTGACGTTTTAAAATTCAAAATCATAATTAAAAAATTCTGAAAGAGTAATGTAGATATAAGAAATGTTAGTAATTATCTTTATGTATTTTAAGTAAAAACAAATTAATAAATTAAAGAATTAGTTAATTCTAACCTACTAAAAAAGTAACAATGGGATTCTTACATTCGAAATGGTTCAAGTACCTTAAAAACTTGGTAATCGGTGTCGGTGCTGCAGTAGTATTAGTTGGAGCACTTTACAAAATTTTAAGTTGGGAAGGAGCCAACGAAATGTTAATGGTCGGTCTATTAACAGAAGCAGGTTTATTTTTGATGTTAGGTCTTTTAGGACCTGAGAAAGATTATTACTGGGAAAAATTATATCCTGGATTAGATAATCACAGCTCTCAAATGACACCTATCGCTTACGAATCATCAGCTGTACCTGCAGGAGAGATTAACTTTAACTCTGAAAAGATGGAAGGTCAATTAGGTGGAATGTTAGATCACTTAGAAGTAATGGCTGGTAGTTTATCTTCTCTGAAAGCGTTACAAGAAGCTGATTTTTCAGGAGCAAGCGATCAAATCAACAAATTAGGTAAATTTTACTCTAATTTGAATGAAGCAATGGCAAATGTTAATGACTCAGTTGAAGATACTCGTATCTACAAAGAGCAATTAGCAGCATTAAATGAGAATATGGCAGCGACTAATTCTCAAATGAAAACGATGACAACGTTTTATAATTCTTTAACAGAGTCAACTAAAAACTTATCTGAATCTATCGAAGATACTCGTCAGTATAAGCAACAGTTAACTGCTTTGAATAAGAACTTAGGAGCATTGAACTCTGTCTATGGAAATATCTTATCTGCAATGAATCCAGGTAGAAGATAGTCAATAGTTTGATTATTGATTATTCAAACCGAATAATCGCTAAAACAAGAAATTTATTTAATTAACAAATTGCCAACTTAAATCTTACATTGTTGTCAATCTTTATAGCAAAGATTAGGGCATTCAAAATAAGATTTAACAAAAAACTTAGAGAATTATGTCAATTCCAAAGGAACCTCGGCAGTTGATGATTAACCTCATGTATCTTGTACTTACAGCGATGTTAGCATTAAACGTTTCAGCTGAGATTATTAATGCGTTTTTCGTCGTAGATAAAGGTATCAAAAAGAGTAATGATATCGTAGGTACAGCTAATGAGGCTATCATTGGTAGTATTGCCAGGCAAGTAAAAGCTTATCCAGAATATAAAGCATATGAAGAAAAAGCTGGACAAGCACACGACATTGCAAAAGAATTTTATAATTATGTGCAAGGTATTCGTGATGAAATTATAGAAGCAGCAGGAGGTATAGATCCTGAAACAGATAAGCCTAAAGACAAAAAGAATAAAGATGTAACAACTCGTATTCTTGTTGATGGTCCAGAAGGTAAAGGTAACGGTAAAGGTTATGAGTTAGAGAAAAAAATTGTTGAAACTCGTGAGAAGTTCGTTGCTTTATTGGGCGATTTAGTAGGTAAAGATGGTATTACTCAAAAAGAAGTTGATGGAATTATCGATGGTTTAGCACTTAGCTTAGACGACAGTTATAAGAAAAGTGATAAAGAAGATTGGACACACTACAACTTTGGTCATATGCCTGTAGCCGCTGTTTTACCAATGTTTAGTAAGTTTCAAAATGATGCAAAAACATCTGAAACTGCTTTATTGAATTATTTTGCTGAAAAAGCAAAAGGTACAAAGATTACGTTTGATAGCTTTGAACCAGTTGTTTCGGCAAGAAAAGGATATATCATTAAAGGTGAAAAGTATGAAGCGGAAGTTTTCTTATCTGCTTCAAGCAAGCAAAATTCTGGGAATACAAGAATTACAGCTGGAGGACAATCTTTATCTGTAAAAGATGGAAAAGGTTTATATACAGTTACGACTTCATCTACAGGTACAAAGAAATATAATGTTAGTATTTCTGTAACGAATCCTCTTACAAAAAAGACAGAAACTTTCAAGAAAGAATTTGAATACGAAGTTGGGGAACGTTCTGTAACAGTTTCGGCTGATAAGATGAATGTATTCTATATTGGTGTAGATAATCCAGTTTCTGTTGTAGCAGCTGGTATTTCAAGTAATGACTTGAAAGTAAATGCAAGTGGTGTTTCTTTAAACAGAACAGGAAAAGGAAAATATACTGCGAAAGGGACTCGTCCAGGAAACGCAACTATTACGGTTTCTGGTGGTGGATTAAAATCTACTCAATTTAAGTTCCGTGTAAAACGTATTCCAGATCCGATTGCACGTTTGGGTAATAAAAACTCAAGTGCTTTAGGTACAGGTGAATTCAAAGCACAAGGTGGTGTTGCGGCTTGGTTAGATAACTTTGACTTCGAAGCGAAATGTAAAGTTGAAGGATTTGTTATGACTCGTGTTGCAAAACGTACAGACCCTGTTGATGCACCGAATAGAGGTGCAAGATTCTCAGGACAAGCAGAGCGTTTGAAAAACATGGCATCTCCAGGTGATATTTATTATTTTGAAAATATTAGAGCAAGATGCCCAGGTGATGCAGCTGCTCGTAAGATTAATTCTTTAGTATTCAAAATTAAGTAATTATAATTATTTGAATATTTTTAGATAAAAAATGAGGGTATGACTTAAAAGTCATGCCCTTATTTTATTTTGGAAGGTTCGATGAATCCTTGAATTTTTCAAAGGATTAATTAAAAATGAATGAAGAATTAAACAATAAAACAATTATCAAAGTAGTTCTATAACCTGTTAGTTTTTATTAACTTTGTGAATTATAATGGTTGAAAAACCAATAATTATTGAATAACATTTTTTGAAAGCGATAGAAATAGACCACCAAATTTAAAATCAAATGGAAAGGTCTAAATCACTAAATTTTTAATGTAATGAAGGTCAGTCTAAAAATTCTTAGTTTGTGCTTTTTAGCCCTATTTTGTGTAACAGCGGCTTTTGCACAACCTACTCCAGAGCCAGTTGTTACGGAATCAAGTAATCCAGATGAAAATAAACCTTTGGATGGAGTTTATGAACGTACAATTATTAAAGAAACACCTCCTTTAAAATACGATCACATTCGTGAAGCTGATGTATTTTGGGAAAAAAGAATTTGGCGTGTATTAGATGTTCGTGAAAAAATGAACAAGCCATTTGTATATCCGGAAGCTCCTTTTATTAATCTTATTTTAAATGCAGCAACTTCTGAAAACCCTGAAATCACATTGTATAGTACAATTGATGATAAATTTTCAGAAGCGTTAGATCCTAATGAAGCTTCTACAATTGGTGTATCAGTAGATACTATTATTACTTTCGATCCAGAAACATTTGAAGAGCAAATGAAAGTCGTTCGTAATGAATTAAACTGGGAAGATATTAAGCGTTTTCGTATCAAAGAGGTTTGGTTTTTTGATGAAGAAACTTCAACTATGCAAGTACGTATTTTAGGTATTGCACCTTTACGTGAAGTATTTGATGAGCAAGGAAACTTCAAATATGAGCAGCCAATGTTTTGGGTATATTACCCAGAGTTAAGAGATGTTTTAGCAAGAAAAGAAGCATTCAATCCTTTAAATGATGCGGCTCGTATGAGTTGGGAAGATATCTTTGAAATGCGTTATTTTTCAAGCTACATTTATAAAGAATCTAACGTTTATGATCGTCGTATTCAAGATTATATGACAGGTGTAGATATTCTGTTAGAATCTGAAAAAATTAAAAATGAAATCTTTAGCTTTGAACATGATTTATGGTCATATTAATCAATGTTAAATATTTATAATGAAAATCCTGAATTAGTTTGCTGATTCAGGATTTTTTTATGTTTAGTAGTGACCTTTTTATCTAAATTTCGTTTAATCAATTTTATTTTGTTATAATTTTATTCAAAAAAAATTTAAAAATCTTAAAAATCTTAAAAATTTCAAAAATGAAATTGATGAAAATCCTATGTTCAATCATTGTAATGATAGTAATTTTAACTTCATGTGTATCAACGAAAAAGTACAGAATATTAGAACAAGAGCATACTTTGCTAAGAAAAAAACTTACAGAATCTAAATTAGAAAATGAAAAAACACTTAAAACAGCTAATCAGGAAAAAGTAGCATTCACGGAACAAATCCAAACAATAGAAATTGCAAAATCTGATTTAGAAAGAGAAGTATCGACGCTTAAAAAAGAAAAGGAAAACTTAGAAACTCGTATTAATACTTTGATTTACGATCAAGCGAATCAATCGACTACGATGGCAGCAGAATTTAAGCGATTAAATGAAGAGTTGACGAAGAAAGAACAAGAGTTAATGGCGAAAGAAGAGGCGGTTGAAAAAGCTCAAAGCGAATTAGAAAAGGCACAAAAAGCGTTAGCCGTTAAAGAAAAATTGAATACTGAACTGGCAACGTCACTTGAAGAAAGAGAAAAAAGAGTCAATGAATTAGAAGCCGCAATTCAATCACAAGATGCAAAATCTAAAGCATTAAAAGATAGATTAGCTAATGCTCTTTTGGGATTTAATGAATCCGATTTAACGGTCGAGCAACGAAATGGAAAAGTCTATATTTCGTTGAGTCAGGATTTGTTATTTGCTTCTGGAAGTGCTACGATTAATACGAATGGAAAATCTGCGTTGGCAAAGTTAGCTGAAGTCATGAAGAAAAACCCGGATATTGATATTACTATCGAAGGACATACGGATAATGTTCCGTTTCGAGGTCGAGGAGATATTAAGGATAATTGGGATTTGAGTGTTTTACGTTCTACTGCTATTGTTCGAGAATTGATAAAAAATGATGTTGCTCCGAAACAGATTTTAGCATCTGGTCGAGGCGAACATTTTCCGATTACTGATAATGCGACAAAAGAAGGTCGTGCAAAAAACCGTCGTTCAGAGATTATTTTATCTCCAAAGTTAAATGAGTTATATGATATTATTAATCAGTAAATAAAAATGATTCTCTGAAAAATTTTGTGGTTTTCGACGAAAAGTATACAAAAATGAAATCTGTGACGATGGTATTGGATATTCGGTACTCCATTGATTTTCAATCAAATACCTGATACCGAATACCATTGTCGAAAAGTTTTTATTATTTTGAATTTTGATCGTTTCCACAAAACAATTCAAAGAACCATAAAAAATTACTATTGAATTGTTGAATGAATAATCAAATTACTTGATAAGTATCATTTATATATTCACTTAAAATTGTTTATCTTTGTTCATCTTCCTTTGAATTTTTCAAACTATCCTACCTTTTAAAAGTTACATTTATACTAATGTAATGTGGCAATACTATTGATTGATAAATTATTCATTGATAATTATGATTAACAATGTAACAGTTTAACAATCCTAAAATCATAATAATATGAGTTCATTTAAAAGTAGAACAGTTTTAATTACTGGCGGTGCAAGCGGTTTGGGAAAATTAATGGCAAAAAAAGCCTTGGAACGCAAAGCTAAACGTGTAATTATTTGGGATATTAATGAGGAAATGCTTAACCAAACAACAGCAGAATTAGAAAGCCGTGGCTTCGAGGTACATCCTTATATTGTTAATGTTGCAGATAAAGAAGATATTGCTTGGGCTGCTCAAGATGTTTTAGCGAATATTGGTGAAGTTGATATTTTGTTTAATAATGCAGGAATTGTAGCAGGAAGTAAGCGTTTTGTTGAGCATACAGATGCTGATATAGAACGTACCATGAATATCAATACACTTGGTGTAATGCGTGTTGCGAATGCATTTTTACCAGCAATGATTCAACAAGGTTTTGGTCATATTATTAATATTGCATCTGCCGCTGGTTTAGTAGCAAACCCGAATATGTCGGTTTATGCAGCCAGTAAATGGGCCGTAATCGGTTGGTCAGAATCGCTTCGATTAGAAATGGAAAATGATACACCGAATGTAAAAGTCTTAACGGTTACGCCAAGTTATATTAATACAGGAATGTTTGATGGCGTTACACCTCCTTTATTGACACCATTTTTAGAGCCAAAATCATTTGTGGAACGAGTGATGAAAGCAATTGAAGGAAACGAAGTAAATCTAAAAGCTCCGTTTATGGTCAATGCTGTTCCGTTATTAAAAGGAATCTTACCAACTCGTATGTTTGATTATATTGCAGGTGATGTTTTTGGTGTTTATAAATCTATGGATTCGTTTAAAGGTAAAAAAACAAAGAAAAGATTGGATAATATTGAAGAATCAAAAGGAATTTAGTACAAACAAAAAAGCCTGTCATTGACAGGCTTTTTTGTTGATAGATTTTTTAGAACTAACGTCTTCTTCGTCTAACTGGTTTACGAGCTTGTTTTGCTGCGATGCTTAAAGTTGCGTGAGGAACAGCCATTAAGCGTTCTTTACGAATTAATTTTCCTGTTTCTCTACAAACGCCATATACATTATTGTCAATACGGATAAGTGCATTTTCGAGGTGTTGAATGTATTTTTTTTGACGAGCGGCCAATGTTTGTAAACGTTCTACTTCAACTGTTCCGACACCGTCCATTCCTTTAACTTTTGCACTTTCATCTTCCGCTCTATCATTCAATTGTGATAAATATAAATCCAACTCTTCACGAGCTTTTGTTAATTTTTGATTAATTAATGCTTTGAATTCTTCTAATTCTGCTTCAGAATATCTGGTTTTCTCTGTGGTAATCATTTTTTTGATATTTTGCTGTAAATAAAATAAAGCACAATTTGGTTTAATGGTGGCATTTTTAGTTTTAAAATTATAATTCCTTAATTTGAAATTGAGGCATTTAAAATTTTATGCTAAAAATTACTGCAAAGATAATCATTTTACATTAAATCATTATATCAAAATAAAATATTATAAAGGAAACGTCAATTATTTGCGAATAAACACGAATTAGTTATAAGTAAAACTTATCATATTTTAATTTCTATGTATCACAATGTGATTTAATTATATATTAGACTTTATTCTAAATAATTTCGTATAAAGCTGAATTATCTTTTATCGCTACTCTTTCCACGAGGCTTCGGGACAGGCTGTTGACAAAATACTCATGTAGTAAGGCTACACTCCGTTTTTGCCGCCTCGATTAGCAATAAAATCTTAATTTCCATTCATTACTAAACTATTTTAGAATAAGGTCTATTGATGTAAATTTGATTAACAAACATTGTTTACTTTTTGTTAAATCCTTTTGTGTTTATTATGCCTTTTATGGTTCAAATTATTTCTACAAAAAAGCCTTTATTTCAATAATGATTAATACTTTGTTTACAAAATTATATCATTCACACATTATGACCATTTAAATACTAATTGAATGATAGATTTCTTATTGATAGAAAAATGATTTTACTAATTTTACGTTCGTGTATAGAAAAGTCATTCTAATCATAAAAACATCCGAAGAATGTCGGTAGAAGTTAAGAATTTGGTAAAGATTTACGGTGAACAACGAGCTGTTGATAATATTTCTTTTACAGCAAAAAAAGGAGAAGTATTAGGTTTTTTAGGCCCAAACGGCGCGGGGAAATCAACAACGATGAAAATCATCACGGGTTTTATTCCTCAATCAGAAGGAAGTACGACTGTTTGTGGATTTAACACCACTGAAACACCGCTTGAAGTACAAAAACGTATTGGTTATTTGCCTGAACGAAATCCATTGTATAAAGATATGTATGTGAAAGAATATTTGGCTTTTGTTGCAAATTTGCACCAAATTCCAAATAAAAAATCACGAGTATCAGAGATGATTGAAATGACAGGTTTGGAACGGGAACAGAACAAAATCATTGATTCTCTATCAAAAGGGTACAAGCAACGTGTCGGTTTGGCACAAGCAATGTTGCACAATCCTGATGTGTTGATATTAGATGAACCAACTTCTGGGCTTGATCCAAATCAATTAGTGGAAATTCGAGCATTGATTAAAAAATTAGGTGAAGAAAAAACAGTAATTTTTTCGACACACATTATGCAAGAAGTTCAAGCGATTTGTGATAGAGTTGTTATTATTAATAAAGGAAAATTAGTGGCAAATGATTCTATCGAAAAGCTTCAAGATAGAGTAACTGGCGGAAACTTAGTGACTGTTGAGTTTGCTCAAAAAGTGAATAAAAGTCAATTGTCAAAAATCGAAGGCGTAAAATCTGTTAAAGCCTTAAATGATACGGAATGGGAATTATTATCGAATAAAAAAGTCGATGTACGCAGCAAAGTATTTCATTTTGCAGTTCAGAATAAACTAACATTGCTCGAAATGCGACGAGAAACGTACAGTATCGAGAATGTTTTCCAAGAATTGACAAAAAAGTAGGTCGTTTACAGTAAGCAGTTTGCAGTATGTAAACCGTATCTACATTATCAAAAACTGACTAAGAATGATTAAAAATTTAGCTTTTCTACTTTGTTTTTTAAGTTTTACTTTATCCGCTCAGGATTCTGTGTTATTGGCAAATTCCGTTGAGTTTAAAGATGGTGTTTATTTGACTATCAATGATTTACAACAAAACGAACCAAATTATACTTGGGCAGAAATCAATGCTTCGGCTCATATCAATCGTGAGAAACAAGTGATTCGTTTGGAATATTTGAACGCCAAAGATTCTTCAAAAACAGGTTTACAACAAGATGTTTGGGGAATTTGTGTCGAAGGTGTTCCGTATATCAGAATGATTGACACGATGAAGGAACAGACGATTTTTACGGCATTGCGAATTAGAGGGAAATTGTGTTACTTTTACTACGATTCGTATGAAATGCGTGAAGTACCAATGACGATTTATGATCCTGAAACAAGACGACCAATCTGGCAACAGAATATAGAAAATAAAGAGCCAGTTGTTATTGAGAAAATAATGAATTTTGAAACGGGAAGTATTTCCGATATGGACGTTTCAACTTTCAAAAAGTGGATTCAAGATGATAACCAATTAACAAATACGATTAATGATCTGTCAACAACAGAAGCCAGAGAAAAGCTCTACAAAATGCTGCTGATTTATAATGATAGAAATCCATACTATTTAATTAGGAATTAGGAATTGATAATTAGGAATATTAATTATCAATTCCTAATTTCTAATTTCTAATTAAATAAAGTGCTTAGTATATTACGAAAAGAAGTCAATACCTTTTTTAGTTCGCTTATCGGTTACATTGTTATCGGTGTTTTTTTGGTAACAATGGGATTGTTTTTATGGGTATTTCCTGATACAAATCTATTAGATTCAGGATTTGCAACCTTAGACTTTTTCTTTGGATTTGCTCCAAATATCTTTATGTTTCTTATTCCTGCGATTACGATGAGAACTTTTGCAGAAGAGCAGCAAACTGGAACAATCGAGTTCTTAGCGACTCGACCAGTAACGGATTTACAAATCATTTTAGGAAAATACTTAGCGTGTTTGGTCTTAGTATTATTCGCTATTTTACCGACATTGCTCTACTTTTGGACGATTCACCGATTAGGTTCACCTGTTGGTAATATTGACTCTGGAGCAGTTTGGGGTTCGTACTTTGGATTGTTCTTTTTGGGTGCTGTTTTCGTAGCCATTGGTATTTTTTCTTCTTCGATTACCACGAATCAAATTGTCGCTTTCGTTTTAGGTGTTTTCTTATGTTTCTTCTTTTACGTTGGATTTGATTTTTTGAGTAATTTTCCAGGTTTTGTTGGGACGATAGATTATATCATCGAAATGTTAGGTGTTGATTATCATTATCAGTCGATAAGTCGAGGTGTTTTAGATACTCGGGACTTTGTATATTTTGGTTCATTGATAGTTGTTTTTATTGGTCTGACGAGGTTGATGTTGGAGCGTAGAAGTTGGTAAACCTATAAATATTAAATTTCAACTATTATTACAATTAGTATTTATCATTGGCTTTCGCCAAAATGTAGAATGAGGAAGTGTGAAGATTTTAATTAAAAAAAAGTCTTCCGTCAAGTGAACGAAGTGAACGTTCGTCAACCGTTTCTTCAAACTTCCACAAAATTTAAACTTTTAGAAAATCTTGTCTAAAAAATACAGACAATGCAAAATAAAAAAAGACAGTCAATTATTCAGTTTATCATTTTAGTAGCAATTTTGATATTAGCTAATATCATTGGACGATATTTCTTTGGCTATTTTGATTTGACAGAAGATAAACGATATTCGATTACGCAACCGACAAAAGATTTAGTCAAAAACATGGAAGACAAAGTCTTTGTTGATGTGTATTTGACAGGTGATAATATTCCTGCGGATTATCGTCAGTTACAAGAAGCAACAATTGCTATGTTGGATAGATTTCGTGCGATGAATCCTAATATTGATTATCAGTTTGTTGATCCAAATCCATCGAATCAGGAGGAGAAAAAGCAAATGTGGGAGAAGTTGAAAGTTATCGGAATTGTACCAAAGTTACTGACAAATCGAGAAGACTTGACCGCTCAACCGATTTTCCCCTTTGCAGCGATTCGATTTGGTGATAGAGTTACTTCAGTAAGTTTAGTTCAAGCAGATGCACCGCAAGCGATGCCTGAAGCTGTATTATTAAAAAATTCTATTAACTTATTAGAATACAATTTTGCTAATGGCTTGAAAAGTTTAAAGACGGTAGAACGTCCTTATGTCTTGTTTATAGAAGGACATGGCGAATTGTTACCTTTTGAACGAGCAGATTTTGAGAAAACACTAAAGCAATATTACGAAGTCCAAAGTACATCTTTGGATAGTATGGTGCATATTGATAAAAAAATTGATGTGGTGATTGTAGCACGACCGTTGGTTGCAATACCGAAAAAACATCAATTTATGCTTGATCAATACGTGATGAATGGAGGAAATGTATTATGGTTATTAGATAGATTAAATGTAACAATCGATTCACTTCGAGGAAAAGAAGCATATGTTCCTTATGATAATCAATTGGATTTAGAATCAATGTTTTTCAAATATGGCGTTCGATTCAATTCTGCTTTAGCGTTAGATTTTAATAATACAAGAATCCCACAAGTTGTTGGGCAAGTTGGTGGAAAACCACAGGTTGAGTTAAAACCTTGGGCTTATCATCCGAAAGTAAAACCTTCAACTGAACATCCGATTACTAAGAATTTGGATTATGTTGATTTACAATTTCCGACAGTTTTGGACACGATACAAACGGCTAATAAGATTAAAAAATCAATATTGTTAACGACATCAGAACGAAGTCGAATACAGCGGTCGCCTGTTCGAGTATCTTTTGAAATCACTCGATACAAACTCGATCCTGCACAATTTAATAAAGGAAAAATTCCTGTTGGAATTTTGTTAGAAGGAGAGTTTCCTTCGGCTTTTAAAGGTATTGTTGCCCCAGAAACGATTCAAGGCTTACAACAATTAGGACTCGAGTATAAAGAAAAAGCTGATCCTGGTGCTAAAATGTTAGTTGTAGCAGACGGAGATTTTGCAAAAAACATTATTGATTATAGAAACAATACGTATCAACCGTTAGGATATAATCCTTTTGAAAAATATCAATTTGCGAATAAAAGCTTTTTGTTGAATACGATTGATTATATGTTGGATGATGAAGGTATAACTGCTGCGAGAATGAAGGAGGTAAAATTACGTGTTTTGGATAAAGCAAAGATAGAAGAATCGAAATCTAAGTGGCAAATCATAAATATTTTAATACCTTTAGTATTCTTGGTCGTTTTCGGCTTATTATTTAATTACATACGTCAACGACGTTTTGCACAGTAGTTTGTTCAAATACTTAAGTATTTTGATAACACTGAAATACTTAAACATTCAAAGATTAGACTTTATTCTAAATAATTTCGTATAAAGCTGAATTATCTTTTATCGCTACTCTTCGTTAGCAAAATACTCATGTAGCAAGGCTACACTCCGTTTTTGCCGCCTCGATTAGCAATAAAATCTAAATTCCCATTCATTACGAAACCATTTTAGAATAAAGTCTATTGAATATTCAAAGATTCAAACAAAAAAATGAATTATACACGAGTTGTTCTTAAAGAAAAAAAAGCGATTGATAAACGAATAGAGCTTTTAAAAACGGTTAGAGAACCTTCTAAGCGTATTGAACTTCTTCGTGTGATTATAAAAGGATTGCAGTATCATCAGCCAGAAGTTGCAAGAGAATATGCTCAAGAATTATTGGATTTGGGTTTGCAAAAACGAGAAGATGAAATGTTAGGAATTGCGTGTAATGTTTTTGCGATTGCTGAAATTCAACATGGAGATTTTCGAAAGGCTCAGTTGTACTGTTATCAAGCATTAGATGCATTGAGTGACAAGTCTGAACAATTTATTGTGACTTGTAAAAACTTAGCAGAAATACTAACAAGTCAAGGGAAATATGATGATGCTTATGAGTATTTGTTGTTATCTCAAGAAACCCAAATTTTTCTAAATATCAAACAATACGAGCCATTTACTAATGCTCAAATCGCTAAGATTTTTTATCGAAAAGGAAAGTATGAAGAAGCCTTTGACATCTGTATTAGTAATTTAAGAAATTACGACGACTACAATCGTTTAGATGGTTGGGAAGGAATGACGTATCATGTTATGGGTTTGATATATGCCGCCCAAAAGGATTTTAAACAATCTTTAAAAAGTTATTTTAAGGCAGTTGAGATTTGGGAAAAATTAGGAAATCCGTATCAAACAACTGGTTTGTATTCCAATATTGGTAGTAGCTATATTTATCAAAATAACATGGAAGCGGCAGAAGAATACTTTGAAAAAGCACTAAAGGTCGATAAAGAACATGGCGGAAATACTAAGATGCAAAGCTTGATTTATCAAAATTTGGCAATTATTAGCTTTAGAAGTAAAAAAACGGCAAAAGCTAAATCGTATTACGATATGGCCTTGCGACTTTGTAAAATGATTAATGATAAATTGGGTGAAATGCAATTATTATACAATATGTCGATGATGTATGATGAAGAACCTGATAAAGCCATTGAGTTGTATACTAATTCGTTGAGAATCGCAATGGACATTCAGGATACTCGATTTATTATGTATAATAATGAAAGCCTATCTAAAATATATGCTGCTCAAAAAGATTATCAAAATGCATATAAACATAAATCTATTTCTCAAGAATTAGAGAGAGAATTGTTTGGTATTGAGAAAACAAAAGCCATTAAGAGTGTAGAACAACAATATCAAAATGAATGGCAAGCAAAGGAAATGCAATTACTCAAAAATCGTAATGAAGAGTTAAAAACTTTTGTTCAAAAAGCTACAAAAGAAATAAAATCACCTTTGAAAATGATGAATACGATGAGTAAAATTTTGGCTCGTCGATATGAAGAAAAATTGGATCATAAAGCTCAAGAATACTTGTCAGAAATAACAAAATGTTCTTTTTTCTTAGAAGAAATCATGCAAAGTTTACAGCATTATGCTGTGATAGATATTAATGTTAATGATTTTGTTCCTATTGATACCACAGAATCTTTAGTCGCTGCTATTCAAAATTTAGAACAAGAATTTATTGATTCAAATGTTAAAGTATTTTCATCGCCACTTCCTATAATAAGATGTAATCCTGATATCTTAACTCAATTATTTCAGAACCTTATAGAAAACGCTATTAAATTTGGTCATGTAACTAATCCAATAATTGAAATACAAACAGATGAGAATTTTAATAATATAATTGTTTCAATTAAAGACAATGGCATAGGTATTGCAACCGAAGATACCGAACGTGTTTTGGGAATTTTTGAGAAAGTTGAACTCGAAAGTACCTACAAAGGAAACGGAATTGGTTTAGCAATCTGTGATAAAATCATGAAATCTATCAATGGTGAGTTATGGATAGAATCAACTCTCGGAGAAGAAACAACTGTATTCCTGAAGTTTCCTAAGTAAATTAATCACATGATTCATTGATTATCAACTCATAAGGTTTGTAATAAAATAGGTATAAATGTACCTAACTGCCTCTTATCATGAAGTAAATAAAGCAATTATTCAGTATCGTGTATTTCTTAATACATCAAGGATGAAATACAATATGCTAATAATGCTGAATAGTTACGAAATAAATTGTAATAATGATACGACTTCGGTTCATTCTTATATTGATGGTATTTGTGAATAGTATGTTTGCTACTAATGTCGATAGTTTGTTACAAACTGTCAAAATGGAGCAGGAAGATACAAATACCGTAAATACACTTATTGAGATTACTCGTTTATTACGCTCAAATTATCCGGATTCTGCACAAATTTATGCTGAAAAAGCATTAGTTATTTCTGAAAAAAATGCATTTGAAAAAAGTGTAAATAAGGCGACTTATCAACTTGCTGTTATTTTTTATTATAAAGGTAACAATGACAAAGCATTAGATTACATCAAAATGAACAAAGCAGGTTTAATAGCTGTAAATGCACCTAAACGGGAACTTGTTTCAACACTGATTATTGAAGGAAATGTATATAAAAATATTGGTGATTATTCTAAAGCAATTAGTATCTATAATGAATGTTTAGAAATTGCTAAAGAGGGAAATCATAACCATATTTGGGTTGTTGTAAAAAATAATAAATCAAATATATACCGAAGACAAGGAAAGTATGTAGAAGCCTTGAAAATATATTTCGAAGCCTTAAAAGTATGTGATAGAGAAGGTTTAGAATCTGATAAAGTTATGGTTTTGAGTAATATAGGGCTGGTTTACAAAGAACAAAAAGATTATGATAAAGCCTTATCTTATTTTCAACAAGTTTTGAAGTATCACCAAAAAAATAAAAATAAAAGAAGAACAGCGACTTTATTAAATAATATTGGTAATATTTATACGGATCAAGCACAATTTTCAAAAGCACTAAAAGCACATCAAAAGGCTTTAGAAATTCGACAAGAGTTAGGAAATCTATCGGGAGAGGCAAGTTCATTACTTAATATTGGAGAACTTTATTTAAAAGCGTTCTCAGATTATGAACAGGCTATGATATATGCAAAACGTAGCCTTGAAAAAAATCAAAGTGCGAACTTAAACGAAGGTACAGCCAATGCTTATTTGACTATTGCAGAAATATACGAATACCAAAACGAACCAACAAAGGCGATTCAAAATGCTGAAAATGCATTGGAAATTTTGAAAGATGTTGAAGATTTAGTTTTACACAAAGAGGCTTACGAAATCTTAGCTAAAAATTATGAATTTTTGGGGAACTACAAAAAATCACTAAATTATTATAAAGAAGAACAAATTGTGAGTGACAGTATTTTTTCACAATCGAATCGTGATGCGATTAATGAAATCACTCAAAAATATAAATTTGAACAACAAGAACAAACGATTCTTACACAACAACTACAATTAGAAAAACAAGAAGCGTTGCTTGATAGAGAAGTGGCGAATCGACTATTGTTGATTGGAGTTATCGTATTTTTATTGGCTTTAGGGGTTTTAGGGTTTTTCTTCACTCGTCAAAAACAAGAAGCAAATAAAAAATTACAACAACTTAATAATGAAGTAAATTCTCAAAATGAAGAATTACTGATGGCTCAAAGTCGCTTGAAAGTAGCAAATCAAGATTTACAATCTTTTGCTCAAATGGCTTCACACGACCTCAAAGAACCGCTTCGTATGATGAGTAGTTTTGCCTCTTTATTAAAACGACGTAATAAGAACTTAGGAGAATCAAGTCAAGAATATATAGGATTTATTACCGATGCAGCAACTCGAATGACTCGAATGATTGACGATATGCTATCTTATGCTACGAATAATATTCAAGTAGAAAATATGGAATATCTGAATATGAATGATTTAATTCAAACGATTCAACAAAATCTATATGTTGCAATAATGGAGAATAACGCAATAGTGAATGTTGGTAATAATCTTCCTCAAATTAAAGGTCAATCATCACTTATTGAGCAAGTATTCCAAAATTTGGTGTCTAATGCAATTAAATTTCGAAAGCCTAATGTAACACCTATAATAGATATTTCGGCTAAAATTGTGGATAACAAAATTATTTATACCGTAAGTGATAATGGAATCGGAATCGCATCAGAAAATCAAGCGAATGTTTTTCAATTATTTAAACGCTTTAATAAAGAATATGAAGGTTCAGGAATCGGCTTGACAACTTGTAAAAAGATAGTTGAATTGCATCAAGGTACAATTGAACTAACATCAACAGTCGGAGAAGGAACAACGTTTACATTGACTTTTTCAAAATAGATTATCAACATTAAATCGTTTCATACGTTTTAAATGAAAACTTAAAACGTATGAAAAATATATTCTTCCTTTTCTTATTTTGTTGTATTACAAATATAGTATCCGCTCAACCTAATTACTTCCCAATTGAACATTATGAAATTAAGCCATTTAAAATCAACACATTGTTACTAATAAGTGACCTTTCTACCTTCTCAATATCTTCTGTTTCAATTATGAATTCCAACAATTCAATGAATGTTTCTGCTTACAATTATGATGATTTGGCTATTTTCTGTAAGTTGGAGGTTAAGATGGAAAAGGCTTCTGGATTTCCTGTAAAATTTCGTTTAGGCGAAGTCAATTATGTGGAACAAATGGAAGGCAAACCATATTCAATTTTTTATTAAAAACGGTTGACAGTTGACGGCATACGACATATGGTAAACAAATAGTGTTTGAAAAATTCTACTTTTCAAATACCATTTGTTATCGTTAGTTGTAATCGTCAACTGTCAGCCGTCAACTGTCAGCCGTTTTTGTACATACAAGCTCTAAAACTTACAAACTTTAAGAATTACGAAGCTCAAACTTTGGTGTTTTCCGAATATTTGAATTGTTTTGTTGGACAAAATGGTGTCGGAAAAACGAATATTTTGGATGGGATTTATTACTTGTGTATGTGCAAATCACACTTCAAAACAAGTGATAGAAACATCATGCGACATGGTGCGAACTTCTTTCGTTTGGAAGGAAACTTTGTCGTTTCGACATCAATGAATAAGCCACAAGTTGATAAAATCATTGCAAAGATTCAACCTCGAAAGCGGAAGGATTTTGAACGGAATCAAGTTGTTTATAATCGTTTATCAGAGCATATTGGTTGTTTTCCTGTTGTGATGATTGCACCTGATGATACATTGATGGCAATGGAAGGAAGTGAAGAACGTCGCCGTTTTTTAGATAATACATTGTGTCAATTGGATAATCAATATTTGATACATTTGATTCGTTACAATAAAATTTTATCACAACGTAATAAATTACTGAAACAAATGGCTGAAGCTCGAACATTTGATGAGATTTTAGTGCAATCATTTGATGTACAACTGTTGCCGAGTGCAAAATATATTCATCAAAAGCGAGTAGAATGGATGTCGGATTTTGAACCGATTTTTAAGGGTTATTACAGCCAAATTTCAGGAAAAAAAGAATCAGTTAAATGTATTTATCAATCAAAATTAACGGATACTGATTTTGAAACCTTACTTAATGAGAATATTGAAAAAGACCGTATTCTTCAACGAACAACGGTTGGTATTCATAAAGATGATTTGAAGTTTATTTTTAATGATGTGACGGTGAAGCAATTTGCATCACAAGGTCAGTTAAAATCTTATATTTTAGCCTTGAAGTTGGCACAATACGAACTATTACGACAACAAAAAGATATTGCACCTATTTTGTTGTTAGATGATATTTTTGATAAATTAGATGAAAATCGAGTAGAGCAGTTATTGGAATTATTGATTCATAAAAAATCGTTTGGACAAATATTTATTACAGATACACATGAAAATCGTGTTGCTCAAATTATCGAAAAATTTGAAATGAAATATCAAAAATTTGTAGTAGAATCTGGAGAAGCAAAAACAGTAGATTAAGTGATATAAAATATATGACGTTACTTAAAACGGACTAAGCGGCAGGTAAAGTCATAAAGAAAGTTGTACCTTCATTTGGTTTTGATTCAAACCAAATTTCTCCATCATATTTATCAACAATATTTTTAGAAATAGTCAAGCCAATTCCCGTTCCATCATCTTCCCAGTTTTTCTCTGTTCTGTAGAAAAGATTAAATACTTTAAGTTGATTTTCTGGAGGAATTCCAATACCATTATCGCTTACTTTGAATTGAACTAAGTCATCTTTGTTCTTAGCAGAAATAGTAATTTTTGGAACATCACTTTTATTAAATTTCAAAGAATTTCCTAATAACTCTTTAAACAAAATAGTTAAATGTTTATTACTCATTTTAACATTAGGAAGTTGTCCTTCAATAAAAATATTTTCTTCCGTAATATGAAATGGACTATCAAAAATCGCTGTTTCGATACTTTTCATTGGTTCGACAACGGCTTCTAATGGAGGTTGCAACGAAATACTGGTGTAGTTTTCCAAATCATTTAACAAAGTATTGATTCGTTTTGCACCTTTCATTACAAAATCCATATATTGCTTCGCTTCATCATTGAAATCCTTACCAAATCTACGTTTTAACAAACTGATGAAACTACCAATATTCCGAACAGGTTCTTTCAAATCATGAGCTGCAACATAAGTAAACTGATGCAAAACCTCGTTAGATTCTCGAAGTTTGACGTTTTGATTTCGGATTTCTTCGTTCTTTTGTTTTAGCTGTTCCGTAGAACGACGATTGATATATAACAAAATAGATAAGAAACCAACAACCAACGTTAATACCGCAATAGAACTAAAAATAGTGATATTTTTTCGTTGAGCTTGTAATTCAGCGATTTGTTCATCACTTGCTCGGACTTCTTCTTGAAAGTTTAATTCACGAATTGTTTTCAGTTCAATATCGGTCAATATGGAATCTTTAAATGCGGTAGATTTATCTAAATGAAATAAGGCTTTTGGTAAATCATTATTATCATGATAAACCTCATATAAACCATGATGATTTTTTTGACACAACTCTTTTAGATTGTTTTTTTCGGCTATCTCTAAACTCTCTAAAAATGAAGATTCTGCCATTTTAGATTGTCCCAATTTAATATATAATTGACCTAATCGGTATTCCAAATCAGACAAACTTTTGAAAGACATATATCGTTTATACGATTGACAAGTTTCAAAATATTTCCCTGCTTGATTATAGTTTTCTAATGTCGCATAAGTATCTCCAACATAAAATAGACTTCGAGAGAGTAACGGTTTATGATTCAGTTCTTCAAAAATATCTAAAGAGAATAAATATTTATCTAAAGCCTCTTGAGTTTTTCCTTGTCCCGATAGTATTTTACCATAATCAAATGCTATTGTTCCGATAAGCAAACTATCATTTAATTCGATAGCAGCTTTAAACGTTTCCTTGATTTCTTTTATCGCTAAATCATATTGACCAGCTTCAGAGTAAGTCGTCGCAACATATTGACGAGTGTTTAGCATTCGGTAAGTATTTCCACTCTCTTTTGTAGAAATCACTACTTTATTATAATATTCTAAGGCTTTACCAAAACTCGCTAAATTTTTATGTAATGTCGCCAACCCATAATAACTATTCTCAATTCCTTGTTTATCATCGGTTCGTTCTGCTATATACAAGGCATCCAGATGATATTTTCGAGCTTTTGAATAGTTAGATAACCTACGATGTGTAATCGCAATGTCGGTGTAAATACTTGAACGTTGCTTATCGTCATTATTAACATTTGCAATTTCTTCTGCCTGTTGATAAGTCATCAAAGCCTCTAAGAGTAAGTTGTTAAATTCATAAATTCTTCCTCGTTGCTTTAAAGCCTCAAAAGTATTATCATTATTGTAGGCTTTTTTTGCTTTAGATTCTGCCAATTCTGTATAAGCAATAGCTAAATCAAAGTTTCGATGTGTATTTTCTTCGGCAAGTATTAAGAGTTCTTTATGAGATTTTTTTCTGGCTTCTTCAAGCATCGCTTTATCAATACCATTTGCTATTACAATATTAGGATATTGTAGCAATAAGATTATTAAGCACAAAAAAATTTTTAATGTTTTTATCATGACATTTTTAAAGCATTTATCTTTTAGGTTTTAAGCGAAATCTTTGCCAAAGTAAATAATAATAAGCTATATATTATATAAATTTTAATATCAGAAGAGATATGATAAATTATGACATAAAAAAGAGCTACTTCGGAATCAGAAATAGCTCTTTTTTTACTTTCGATTTACTTTTCGCTGAAACGTAAAATAGAAATCATGATTGCTAAATTTTGTTTCACGAAATGCTTTTTTCACACAGATTCACACAGATTCACACAGATTTTTTGATAAAAAAAATGATTTTGTTAGTGAAAAATCTGCGTGAATCAGCGAAATCTGCGTGAGATGATTGTTTTGCAAGGCAAAACGTAATATTTTCATTTTTAAATTTAATATCAGCGAAACATGAATTTCGATGATTATATAATATTACTGAAATATCATCTGTTTATTCAAACTTGAAGTATTAATAAAACTTGTCGCTTCTATAATTTTATCCATTTTAGCTAAAGCTGTCAAATATCCAATTTGATAAATTTCTTCAATTTTATTCGCATTAAAATTACCATATTTATACAATGATTTTGGTTGTACAACGTAATCACAATCTTTAAATTTGGCTTTTGCATGTGCAATCTGCTGCAAGTCATTTGCTCGATGCAACAATTTAATTGAATTTGAAATATCTGTTTTTTCAATCGGTCGAACAGCAGCTACAAAACTTCCTAACACCTTATTACAAGTCTTGAGTAATGGTTCTACTGGAAAGTTATTCATCACGCTGCCATCCATATATAATTGATTATCAATCTCTACTGGAGAAAACACTGGAGGTAATGCTGATGATGCTAATATCGGTTTAACGACTTCACCAGATTGAAAAATTCGACTTACACCATTAACAAGATCCGTTGCTGTGACAAACAATTGTTTTTTTAATTGTTCAAAAGTCACATAACCTAACATATCAAAAAGAACATTATAATATTTGTCAGTGTCTAAGATTCCAGCCTTTCGAATCGTCATTTTAGACCATTGAAAAACCGCTGTGTTTTCACGAAAGAACTCTAAAATATCGTCAGGTTTATATCCCGCAGCATATAATGCCCCTACAATTGATCCAGTTCCGCTTCCTGCCAAATGTGTAGGAAAAATTCCGTTTTGTTCAAGGGCTTTTAAAAATCCAATATGTGCAACACATCTTACTCCGCCTCCTGATAGAACAACACCAATACTTTGTTTCATATTTAACGTAATTTTTAACTTTGGTTTTGTAATAATTTGAAATTTAGGTGAAAATTTAAAGGTTGATGTCTATAACATATATTATGGTTTATATTTGAATAATCAAAATTTAATTCGGATAACATACTTAAAACGATAAAAATTATGGAATGGTTGCTCAATATAAGTTAAAAATTTTATAACAACTAAACAATCGAAAGGAAATTTTTTCAACAAAATTCCTTTTGAAACATTCTTAATTCGATACATTTGTGAAGCCTTTTGTCTATATGAATTGATTTACACTGATTTATATATTTTTACAAAAGTCAACGGTTAAATTTTATAAAATATGATAACCATTATAATTGGTACAAATCGTAAAAAAAGCGAAGCGGGAAATTTTGGAAAAAAGTATTATGAATTACTTGTAGCAGAAGGAGAAGAAGTGAATTTTTTGCATTTGAAAGATGTTGACACAAGTATTTATAATCCAGATATGTATGATAACGACTTACATCAAGATTTATTAAAAATACAAGATGATTGGCTGATTCCTACAAACAAATTTATCTTTGTTATTTCTGAATACAATGGCGGAATGCCAGGAGCATTAAAAATGTTTATTGATGCCATTTCTATTCGTCAACGCCCCGAAACTTTTGATGGTAAAAAAGCAGCAATTGTTGGTATCTCGTCTGGTCGTGCAGGAAATTTACGTGGAATGGAACATTTGACTGGTGTTCTAAATTACTTAGGAACAATCGTTTTACCGAATCGTCAACCGTATTCATCTATTTATAAACTATTGGATAAGCAAGGAAATATCACGGACGAGGCAACGATAGAAGTTATTAAAAAACATGTTGAACAAATTATTAAATTTTAAATATAAAGTGGAAGTTATAAAAAAATATTTTCCGGAATTGTCGGAAACACAATTATCACAATTATCACAATTAGCTAAATTATATACAGAATGGAACGCTAAAATAAATGTTATTTCTCGAAAAGATATTGACAATGTTGTTGAGCATCACATTTTACATTCGTTAGCAATTGCGAAAGCGATTCAATTTGATCCCGGAACGGATGTTTTGGATTTGGGAACTGGCGGAGGTTTACCTGGTATTCCTTTAGCAATATATTTTGATGATGTTTTTTTTACTTGTATTGATAGCCGAAAAAAGAAGGCTTATGTAACACAAGAAATTGTAAAAGCATTGCAATTAAAAAATTGTATCGCTTTACAACAACGAGCAGAAGAATTTAAAGAGAAATTTGATTTCGTAGTTTGTCGTGCGGTCGCACCGATAGATAAATTAAAAACTTGGACAGAACATCTTTTCAAAGAAGATCAAGCAAATTCACTTCCTAATGGTATTTTGGCACTTAAAGGCGGAAATCCTAAAAATGAAATTAAGCTATTACCACATTATGAGTTTACGGAAGTTTATGAATTGTCTGATTATTTCGATTTAGAATATTATCAAGAAAAATATTTGATGTATTTGCAAATGTAAATTCTATTTTTATTGAAATGAAAAGGTCTTGAAAAGTGAAAACACTTATTTCAAGACCTTTCTTATTTATCCTGCTATCAATAACGAAAGTAGTAAAAAGAACAAGATAAACGGCGATAAAATAATTAAAATTAAAATCATAAAGCCTTTTATTATAAATTTCAAAGCAATTAGCCAAATATTATCAGAAATATTCTTAGCTGTCAATGTTTGAATGCGATTATATTGTTCTTTTAGCCAAGTAATTGAAGCAGGTTCTTCAAAATCAGGAGATTTCTTTGTAACTAAATCATCACGATTATCTAATTCTTGATGTTGGTTTTCAGCTTCCATATATAGAGCAATTTTAGTTACAAAGATAAACCGTAAAATCTTAATAACTACCTTCTCGATAAGATTTATATTGCAATAAACCTGTTTCTTTTTTGAGTCGTGCAATATTTTCTCTATAAGCGGTTATTTCATTATTCATTTTCTTTAAGCCTTCTTTCAAAAAAGAAAGTTCTTCTTTCATTGCCAAATATTTTTCTTCAATTTTATCCCATTCACTTGGCAACATATCACCTTCATCATAAGCCTCTTTAGCTTCATTGTAAGTTGTTTCATATTCCTTAAAAATATCTCTTTTAGCTTTTCGAGCTTTCCAGTAATTATCTCTTTTCTTTTGTAAGCCTGGTAAACGATTCACGGCATTGTGTAACGAATCTGTTTGAGACAGACTCATTAGAGTTGCTCTGTGTTTGGCATCTAACTGCTCAATGCTATCTAATTCTGCAATCATTTTCTTTTCAAAATCAATCCAAAGACTGTTACCTTTTGCCACTTTAAACTGATTGTCAGTAGTAGAAATATAGAAAGTATGAAGTGTTGCACTTTCAGCAGGAGTTCCATAATCTTTTAGTAACCAACGTTTTATGATAGTTTCATTTTCTTGGCATTCAGCTTCAAGACGATAAGTGAATGTTTTGGCATATCCACAGTTAACATAATCTAAAATACGCTCTATTGAGGTTTGTCCAAAAGCCGTTGTTCCTATCAATAAAATGATAGGTAATAGCATAAATTCTTTCTTCATAGTTTGTTTTCTAATTAATTTAGTTTACGATAATAGTTATCATATTGCAATTTAAGTGCCGTTTTTTTTTGTTCAAAATTTGATTTCTCAAAATGCATATTATATTTACATATTATAATTTATTGCACATGTAAGTATGGAATAAAATGACTCCTAAAATAAATTATAACGCCTTGATTTTTTTTATTTTGATATTAATTGCTAATTTGGATTATTATTTTGTAGATTTTTTTTATTCCAAATGTTTTTTTAAGAATCAGATGATTTTTTAGATAAAATTATTTTGTAATACTATCTATTATTGGAAAATAATTAGCTGATAAACCCTAAAACTCATGCATCAATTACGCATCGTAACCATACGTTTTAATAAACCAATAAAAGGACACGAAATACCAGCATTTCGTGGAGCAATGGCACGAAAAGTTGGCTTACAACACGAATGGTTTCACAATCATAATAATGAAACAAAAGGCTATCATTATCGCTATCCTCGCATACAATACAAACGACATCGTGGCAAACCAATGTTAGTTTGTATCGAAAATGGTATTGAAGAAGTACAAAAGTACTTTTCAAAACCTGATTGGCATTTAGAATTTAGTGGCGAAGTCCATAAAATGGGCATCGAAGAACTACGTGTACATCAGTTCGATATTCAAGTGATGGAAAAAATGAATACTTACCGTATCAAAAATTGGATTGCTCTAAACAATAAAAACCATAAAGCCTTCCAAAACGGTTCGCCAATTGAGCAATTGCAAATTTTGGAACGCAGTCTTGCTGGTCATATTATTTCTTTTACGAAAGGAATTGAGTTTCGTCCCGACAAACGATTTGAAGTCAAAATTGATAGTTTTCCCGAAACTCGACCTGTAAAATTAAAAGGTATGACGACTTTAGGGTTTAATTTGACTTTTAAGACGGATTTGTTTTTGCCGAACTTTATTGGGTTGGGAAAGGCTGTTAGTAAGGGTTATGGTGTTGTGATGCAGGAACGGAGAAATCGGAGGAAACCTGTCGTTATTGAAAATGATATTGAGAATTTTAAAAAGGAATTATAGATGAGTGATATAAGAGAAAATTTATATTTAGCTGCTTTATTGGAAGGAATTGATGGTATTGAAAAGCCTACACTTTCTAATGAGCATTTCGAAATATTAAAAAAAGCAAATGAGTACGCATCTGCTGGAAACCCTGAAAAAGGAAATTTTGATTTTGTCGCTTCACCTTTTGAAAATTTGAAAGGAAAATCAAAACCAAATAAAATTGGCTTTGATTTTCAGGCTTTGAATTTATCTAATGCTTTTTTTCCAAATGATAAATCTAAAAAAACTGGTTCAGTCAATGAACTTTGGAAGAATTTTAAGAGCGATTATAACAAATATGCTCAACAAAAAAGTTTGAAATTGAAAGCAGAAACAACGCTTTCTTTACTTCAAAAATATGCTGTTACAATTCCAAATCCAACGACAATTCATCCTGAAGTATCTTGGTATGATTATACAAAAATCAAAGCTGGTTTGGCGGTTTGTATTCATGATTACAAAAGTAGTCAAGAAGAGAACAAATCAGAAAATCCACTTTTGATTATTCGAGCTGATATTTCTGGTATTCAAGATTTTATTGGAAATATTGCAAGTAAGAATGCGTCCAAAAACTTAAAAGGTCGCTCGTTTTATGTGCAGCTTTTGGTGAATACGGTTTTGAAGTTGATGCTGAAAAAACTCAACCTTTTTGAAGGTAATGTAATGTATGCTTCGGGCGGAAATTTCTTTGTAATTGCTCCGAATACGGAAGAAATTAGAGGTAAAAAAGATGAGAATGGAAATTTAATTAAGAAAGGGAAATTTCAAGAGTTTGAAGAAGAAATTACTAAAGCAATTTTCAAAGAACATAAGACGAGGATTGCGGTGGTGATGGGAAGTTATCCTGTTTCTGAACCTCAAATTTTAGGTGGTAATATTGATAAAGCGATTCTTGCTTTGTTTACGAAAGTGATTGATAAGAAGAAAAAGCAGAAGTTTTCTGTTTTGATTGAGGATAATTATGATGCTTTTTTTGAACCAATAGATAAAGGTGGAGATGTTATTTTGGATGCAATTACAGGTGAAGAAGTTAAACCTGATAAAAATGAAAAATATTGGGTTGTTGAAGATGCTGAACCGAAACCTGTTGATTTTGAGGATTTAAAAGATGATGATGATGTTATTTCAGAAAAAACTGCTAAACAGATTTTTATTGGAAGTCATTTGAGAAAAGTTGACTATTGGGTAGTTTCTGAAAGGCAATTACCTTTTTCTGAAAAAAAGCGAACTGAAATTTTTCCTTTACCAAATTATAACTCTACTAAACTTTACCATTATTTGATTAAGGAAAAACAGCTTAAAAAATTAAATAATTTTGATGATGTTATAATTTACAACATCAATGTTTTGGAAGCAGAAATTACTCCTTTTTTCACATTGTATGGTGGAAATGATGTGCCAAGATTTGAAGTAAGATACAAAGAGGAAGTTTTTAGTAAAAAAGAAAATAAGAATGTATCTAAAAC
>JBGCFH010000438.1:0-15525 GCA_045106825.1 Saprospiraceae bacterium
AATTTCATACATTAAAAGTTTTTATGAGAAAGCCCTTTTACTGTATATTTCTACTTCAAGATAAAGACCTGACAGGTCTGATTATCAGTGTTTTATAGAATAATTTTAATTTTTAACTTAACTTTTAAATAATGACAATTGACCTTAAAGCAGAAAGAAGGCTCTAAAGCCTTCTTTCTGTTATTACTGATTATGAATTATTATTTCTTCTTCTTACGTTTAGACTTTTCTTCTTGCTGACGTTCTTGAATCTTCTGTTGTTCTTCCAACGCTTTTTGTAAACGTTCACCGAATCCACCTTTTTTCTTTGGTTTCTTTCGATTTGCAGCGAGTTCATCAGCGACTTTATCATGATTGATAATTACATTTTTAGTCACTAAAGTCTGTGTAATATTAAATAAATTACTAAAGAACATATAAACGGTCAAACCTGCTGCATATGTATTGAAGAAGAATAAAAACATGACAGGCATCAAATATTGCATGTACTTCATCATGTTTGCGTTCATTCCTTGTTGCGTCGGCATTTGCATATTCTGCATATTATAGTACGAATAAATAACTGTTGTACCTGCCCAAAGTAAGGTGAATAAACTCACATGATCACCATAAAATGGAATCATCATTCCTAACTCTAATACAGAATCATAAGTTGATAAATCATGAGCCCAAAGGAAAGATTCTTGACGGAAGTCAATCGAACCTGGGAAGAATCGGAACAACGCATACCAAATCGGCATTTGTAACGCCATTGGCCAACAACCTCCTAACGGATTTACACCAGAAGCACGATACATTTCCATCGTCTTCATTTGCATTGCTTGTTGATCTTCGCCGTGTTTTTTACGTAGTTTTTCTAAATCAGGTTTTAAGGCTTGCATTTTGGCTTGTGAATATAACATCTTGTAAGTCAATGGATAAACCAATAATTTGACTAAAAATGTCAATAACAAAATCACAATTCCCATATTTCCAATAAAACTTGATAAAAACTTGAATGTAGGACGAATCAACCATTTATTGACAGAACGGAAAATTCCCCAACCAAAAGGAATAATTTCCTCTATATCCATATTATAAGCCTTCAAGCGATCAAACTCATTTGGACCGATATACATTTGCATATCATAACTGGCATTTGCATCAGCATCATACGCTAAGAAAGCTCTGGTTTCCAATTTTTTCAAATCTTCGTTACCTTCTCCCATTCCAACAGTTGATACTTTTGCGGAAGCAAAATTATTTTCAGCGACTAAAGTAGAGTTGAAAAACTGTTGTGTATGAGAAACCCATTGTACTTTCTCCACCGTTTCTTCATCATCACTTGTACAACTACAATGATCAGGATCTTCATCTGCTTGACGATAATAAGCTGAAGTGTACATCGCTTCATAATCTGCATTCAATTCAATTTTATCCAGATAATTGTCCCAACGCAGTTCAATTTTTTCGGCATCTGACGGAATTACTTTACTTAAACCAACCAAGTTTAAATCATAATCCATCATATATTTTCCGTCTTTTAAGACATATTTTTGTTCAATATATTTTCCTTCTCCTGCGTTTGCACGAAAAGTTACCATATTGCCATTTACGTCAGCATCAAAATACAACTCTGATGTACGGATTTTACTTCTATTCGCTCCGTTGACTGGAATAAAGTATTCAAACTTATTTTTCTCATCTTCCCAAAGATGTAATGGTTCTTTAATAATTTCTCCAAGAGAATCCTTTGACCATTTTTCATATTCCTTGAGTTGAGCATCAATGATTCGACCTCCTTTTGTAGAAAAAGTCAGTTTTAATAAATCATTCTCAATCGTCACTTCTTTTGCTTCTCCACTTGCCGAAGCCGCAAAAGCACCAAAATCTCCTGTTAAAGCTTCTGTTTTGGCAGAATCTGATAATAATGTATCAATTGTAGTCGTAATCGAAGGCGTTTCGATACCTTCTTTTTTAGCTTCTGCAATAGAATCTACACGTAATTGTTCTTGACGAATAGAATCTTTTATAAAATTCTGTCGATTAATCTCTGTTTCCGAAGGTTGATTTAAATATTGCATGACCAATAAAATCCCTGCAATCAAAATGAAACCTGTTATGGTATTTTTATCCATTAGTATATTTAATTGATAATTTTTTTTATTAATACAATTTGACGGTTTTCTGCCAAAATCGGTGCAAAAGTACAAATTACTTTTAAGACACATAAATGAAAAAGCAATTTCAACAATTTTTAGTTGTTGGAAATAGACGAACGAGGTTTGAATTTCTATGAAGTCACAGACTAATTAATATTTTGAATAAATCATTTTGTGTCATTTAAAGGGATTTTATGGATAAAGTAGTTAGTTAAATGTGTTTTAGAGGTTGATAAATGTTTCATTTGAGTTGAAACACAGTTTTTTGATAAATTAATCAGAATAGTAGCATTATTTTAGCAACGTTACTATTACAAACCTAATGTTTAGAATTATCTATATTTCAATATGAAAATTAAATTTATAATATCAATATTTTTTTTTTTAATAACATTTAATATCTGTGCGACCAATGTTGATAGTTTGAAAGTTGTATTAAAAACAGAAAACAATGTAGAAAATAAGATTAAAATATGGATTGAATTAGGTCGAGCATTGCCTTTCAAATCAAATCATGCAGAAGGTTTTAAATATATAAATGATGCTATTACATTTTCCAAAACGCACAATAAACCAACATTACTCTTTGATGCAAGGCTTGTTAAGGCAACATATGAACTAATCCATGGACATATAGATACTGCTTTAACATTGGTAACTGAAAATCAACAAACGGTTAATCAACAAGAAAATGCTTTAAAAGCAGACTATTATTTAATGTTAGGGAGGATTTATGAGAAGAAAGGTGATATCATGAAAGTAATTGACTATCTCACTAAGTCATTAGACTTAATTCCTAATAGTGAGAAAGTTAGAAGAGCACTCCTTATGAAAGGTTTGTCGGTTAATTATTTGAAAATTCAAGATTATCAACGCAGTTATGATTATTTATTTAAAGCACTTACAATTGCGAAAGAAACGAATAATCACCGAGATATAGGTATTTGTTATAATATTTTAGGAACTCAATACTTGCATCAATCAAATTGGGAAATGTCCGAAAAGTATTATTCAAAAGCTCATGAATTCTTTCAGATTGCAAAGGATACTATGAAAATCATGGAGGCAGGACAGAACTTAGCGGCTCTTTGGCAAAGAAGTGATGAGTACAAAAAAGCAATATCAATATATCAAGAAAATATTCAATTAGCTGAGTTGATGGATTACCCATCTTCAATTATTAACTCAAAAACGCTGATTGCTCTTTGTTATAACAATTTGAATGAACCAAAGAAAGCCTTAGCCCTTCTTCAAGAAGTGAAAGCTATAATTAGTGATGTTGGGCAAGAACAAAAAGCAGATTATTATTTAACACAAGCTGAAGTATTGTTTAATTTAAAACAATATAATGATGCACTAAAATTTGGACAGCTCAATTATGAATTGAGCAAAAAAACAGCTCATTCTACTTCTGTTAAAACTGCTTTGATATTGTTACATGAAATTCATGCAGCAATGGGAAATTATAAAAAGGCTTATGAAACGCATATCGAATACAAAAATATTAGTGATACTTTAATGCAACAAACAAATATTGAGGAATTAACAACTCAAAAGTTGCAACTTGAATTTAAAGAACAACAACAACTTTCTGAAAATGAGAAAGAAATGTTGAATGAAAAACTCAAACGTCAAAAAGTTGTTCGGCAATTTATTATCCTAATTATGGTACTTTTGGCTTTAACAGCATTTCTCATTTATCGTTATTACAAAAAACAAAATGCGTTGTTAGAAAAGGATTTGGAAAGTAAGACGATTATCGAGGAACAAGCAAATGAATTACAAATATTATATAATAATCAAAATCGTTTCTTTACCAATATTGCACACGAACTCCGAACACCAATGACATTGATTGCAGCTCCGATTTCTATGGTAATCAACGAAAATAATCTAACGCACGATACGAAACAAAAACTGCAAGTTGCGAATCGAAATGTGAATCACTTAAAAGGATTAGTAAATCAAATTTTAGATTTGTCAAAAGTAGATTTAGACGAGTTGGATTTGAATGTTTCTAAGTTCAAATTACTTGACTTAATCACAACATTAAGAAATGATTTTCAACCATTAGCTGATTTTCAAAAAATTGATTTTCAGACACCTATCAATATTAATCAAACGACAACGCTACAAACCGATGGCGAAAAACTGTATATTATTCTTAAAAATATTCTATCGAATGCATTCAAATTTACGAATGAAAATAATGGAAAAATTACCTTTAATTGCATCGAGTTAGATGACAATATTCAAATATCTATTCAAGATAATGGAACAGGAATTTCGGAAGAAGATGTACCAAATATCTTCAAACGATATTTTCAATCTACGACAGAAAATATCGCTCAACAAGGCGGAACAGGAATTGGTTTAGCGATTTGTAAAGAATATATGGAATTATTGCAAGGTGAGATTTCAGTTCAAAGTAATATTGGTCAAGGTACTTCATTTATACTTACTTTTCCAAAGCAATTATCCAATTTGCCTATTCAAAACAAAATACAATTATCATTTTTGAAACAGGATATTATTCAAAAAATAGTGTTAGACGATAGTTTAAACGATGAATCAAAACCATTGATTCTGGTTGTTGAAGATAATCTTGAAGTGAGTGAATATTTGCAATCTATATTACAATTAAAGTATAGATTAGTATTCGCTCATAATGGTGCAAAAGCACTTGAAAAGTTAGAAAACATACAACCAAATTTGATTTTATCCGATATTATGATGCCGAAAATGAATGGTTTTGAATTGGTAAAACAATTGAAAAAATCCAAAAAATGGCAACAAATTCCAATTATTATCTTAACTGCTTTGGGCGAAATGACCAATAAAATCGAAGGTTTCCGAATCGGAATTGATGATTATTTGGTCAAACCTTTTAATCAAGAACAGTTGCAATTACGAATGGATTATTTATTAAAAAATCAAGCAAATCGTATTGAATTTTTAGAAGAAGTGATTGCGGAAAGTAAAATAGAGAATGATATTAGCAGTCCAAAAGAATTGACAGAAGATGCAATTTGGTTACAAAATATAGAGAACTTAGTCAATCATAATCTCTCGAACGTTAATTTTAATGTCTATCAATTGTGTTTGAATATTGCGATGAGTCGTTCTCATTTGTATCGAAAAATAAAGTCCTTAACTGGTTTGACTCCAAAACAATATATTGACCAGATTCGCTATCATCATGCTCGGCTATTATTGGAAAAAAATGATAATATTTCTGTGAAACGTATTGCGTATCAAGTTGGATTTAAAGACGAAAAAAACTTTGCTCGAAACTTTAAAAAACATTATGGAAAGTATCCAAGTGAATATATGAATTAGGTGAAAAACAAACAATAAACTACACTTAGTATACTACTCAGAAAGCATCATTTCTAATACGTTAGAAATGATGCTTTTGTATTATATAATGTAAAATATTTTACATTGTAAAAAAATGATAATCAGATGATTATGTTTTATTTTTAATGTTTTTTGGCACGAATTTAGCATTATATATAGTATAAGAAATATTATATTTATTAACATTAAAAAAATCTAAAAATGACAAAATTAGCATCGTTTAAAAAACAAGCAAATATCATCGAGTTAACAAAAAAAAGCACTCAAGAAATCAAAGGTGGATTACGATATTATACAGAAAGTAATGTCGAATTTGTTCATAAAGTAACAGAATTGTCAGGAGAGGGAAAATGTGTTTGTTGGGGTTATCATGATGGTGTTTATTGTATTGAATGGTAAATAATATTCAGTTTGTAATAATGTAATTTATTTGAAAAATAAATATTTTACATAATTTTACTAATGAAGCATCTAACTTAAACTGCTTAACTGAAATAACTAAAAAAACCGTCATTTGAATTTTCAAATGACGGTTTAAAATTACTGTATATTTAGTTTAAAAAATAAACACCCAAAAAAAATACGATTTATAAATTAGGTTTTTTCTCTCCTAAAATAAATCCAAATGTCAAATTAGCAGCAAGATCAGGAGTAAAACCTTCATTAGTGAGTCGTAATGCTGGTCCAACTCTAAAACTATACACAAAGCGTCCACCTCTTTGTACTCGTTGCATTCCCCAAGTTCCACTAATAATAACTCCATTTTCTTTAACGATTTCGTTGTCACTTGCTTTCCATAAAGGAGGCAATAAGGTTTCTACTCGCCCACCAATAAAGTTAGCCGAATTGTAAGCAATATTTTTCCCTTTGGCATGGCGTTTTTCAATATTGTAATAATACCGATACTCCGCACTTGTATTGAACGTAAGTGCTAAAGTACGACCAGTAAAAAATTGTCTCCAAGCAGAAGCCGTTGAATCTGCTACATTCCGAAAGCGATCAAGATTTAATCCTGCTTGAGCATAAACTGTTGATTTTTGACCGATTCGATGTTCATATCCAACATTTAACGGGAACACATTGATACGCCATTTTGAATCTACTAATAAAGATTCTTCTTGTGCTGAAGCCATATTTATGCATAAAATACTCAACACAAATAGTAAAAAACATTTTTTCATTTATTAAATAATTTTATAATATGAAATAATGGCAAATGTCACCCAAAAAAGATTGGTCACTTTCTCAATTTAGGTAGCAATTTGTGTCTTTTACTATGGTAAATGTGTCATTAATGGTAGTCTAATGTATCACAGCTTAATTTTGAGTTATTTTTTATTTGATTTTTATGAATTACAGTCGATAATTTACACCAAAACTAAAGTAATGTGGAGCACCTAAAGCAGCCTCAATGCCTAAACCAATATTTTGGGTGATATAATATCTTGTTCCTAAAGCAACCTGAGGTGCAAGTAAACGTCGTTTTTCTACAGTATCTAACGGATCATAATCATAATCAAAACTTTCATTCCAAAATGTCATTCCGATACGAGCTGCTGTATACATATCTAATCGTTCGTTTTGTACATAATGCCATAAAAACCGAATGGCAATATTATTACGTTTAGAATCTGAATAAATATATTGAGGAACATCCAAAATAAATCGTTGATAAGAATACGCAACACCAACACTAAATTTATTGCTTAGTGCAAAATCATAAGTTAACTGAATCGCAGGTTTTGACCTTCCATTAGATCTCCATGTAATATTATCAGGTGCAATAGAATCTTGTTGTAAGGAAGTGATACTATTTAAAATGCCATAAGCACTAAATCCGCCACCAACGTAAAAATTGTTACGATAATCTGCATTTTGAGCATTTATGCTGTATATAAACCCAAAAGTAAATAGGATTAAAAAAATTGTTTTTTGTAAAATTTTCATGGTTGTATTTTTTTTGAATTGTATGTAATTATTAATAGAAATAACTTGATAATTAATGACATACATATAGTATTCTATAATTGTATTTCTAACTTTTATTTAAGTTACCAACTAATTACTAAAAACGATAATTTGCTCCGATGCTCAAAAAATGTGGTTTTCCTAAAGCAGCTTCTACACTTAATCCAATGTTATCATTGATATAATATCGCCAACCTAACGCTAATTGAATAGATGTAAAATCAGTTTCCGTATTTTTTGAAGTGGTATTTTGTGGTGTAAAGTCGTACTTTGAAGTCGTGATAGTAAGACCGTAACGTAAGCCTGCATAAATGTCAAAGTGTTCATTTTGAACATAGTGCCAAAGCAATCGTATGGCAATATTATTGCGATTGATTGCTGCATTGTAATCTTGATTCGGAACTGAAATGCTATCAGAAAAATTACTACTGTAAGCAGAATTAACTTCTGAAAAAACTTGGTTAGAATAAGCTAAACCGAGACTAAAACGTTTGCTCAATGCATAATCATACGTTGCTTGTAGTGCAACTCGTGAGTTTCTAAGACTACTAATATTTAAAGTGTCATTATTAACATGTTCTACATTAGAAGCAATTGCACCATCTGCATACTGTACTCCTTTTACACTAAAACCAACACCAACATAAATATTTTGTGGATGTGTCTGATTCTGCCCGTTAGCTTTTGTGCTGAATACCAGTTGATGAACACTAAGAATTAGTATTAAAATAAATAACCTGATTGAAATTTTTTTCATTAAATTTTATGATTATAGATTAGATAATTAAAGAAGTAAGTTCCTTAAAAAATTGGAGATAAATATCCCAAAAAGGTTAGGTGAATTATCCAAATAATTGATTTTGGATATATTGACCTTCTATTTTGATAAAAACTCTATATTTGAGCTACATATTCAAATAGATAACACATGATTAAAAATAGAATCGAAAAGTATGGTTTGTTGATTACAATTGTTATTCAATTAATTTTGATTGCTGTTGCATTTAACAAAGCTTTTTCTAATTGGAATGATTACTTATTTCTGGATGTATTTGATGGTTTTCGCAATTATTTTGGATTCGAATCTTATATCAATCAAAATCCTGATTGGTTAAAATTTAATGCCTTTGGTTATCCTTTTGGTGATTTGGCATTGTTTACCGATAATTCTCCTGTGATTTCGATGCCGTTAAAATTGATTAACACGTACCTTATTGATATTAGCGATTACATAATTCCTATCTATAATTACATCTTGATTTCTGGTCAACTTTGGGCTGCGATTTTAGTGTATTTGATTCTAAAACCTCGACTAAATCAACGTTGGTTATTAATCATCGCAAGTGTAGGTTTGGCGTGGATTCATCCACAGATTTTACGTCCGTTTGTTGGGCATTTGAATTTGGGTTGGGCTTGGATTCTGCTTTTTACAATATATGCGACACAAAAAATTACTTATGCTGCCAGTTCAAAATCAACTCGAAACTGGATAATTGTATTAACGGTAATGCTGTTTTTTGGTGCATTTGTACATTTGTATTATCTGATGATGAATGTTATTTTCATCGGACTTTGGGCATTCGCTTGGGCAGTTGATAAATACTGGAATGATGAAAATTGGCAAAAGCCATTGATTTATGGTATTATTCCTTCTTTGACTTCATTGATTGGTTCGTTTTTAATCATTCGTTTGATAGATAAAGAATATACGGAACGGTTACCAGCTGATGGGTTTGGTTATGATGCGTGGGAATTACATTTTCCTGCGTTGTTTCATTCTTATCGACACAACGGTGTAAAGTTTCCTTTTGAATCCTTAAAAACATTAAATTATGAATCCTACGCTTACTTAGGTGGAATGGTCGCTTTTGCCTTATTGATTTTATTAATTTTGAGAATTATCAAACGATTTAATATTGTAAAACCGTATTTTCAAATTTTTAAAACAACTCAAAATCGCATCTTTTACTATTGGATTTTTGCAGCAGGTTTTATGACCATAATGGCTTTAGGAAATGAATTTCATGCCTTTAATTTCAAAATTTATAATTATTTAAGTCCATTTTTTTATGTCAAAAAAGTATCTGATTTAGTCAATCATTTTCGTTGTATAGCTCGGCTAAGTTGGTTTTTCTTTTGGATTCTTAATTTTGGAATCATCATCTTAATTGATCATATTTTATCAAACTCCAAAAGTATTTATATAAAAATAGTAGCGATTGGTTTATTGGTGATTTTTGCAATGGATGTGAAAGATTTTATTACTTATCATAATCATCAAAAACATCCAAACAATATTTCTAACGAAGATAATTACACTGAAATCGTTAGTATTTCGGATAGTATTGATACTAAAAAATATCAAGCGATTTTACCAATTCCATATTATCATCAAGGAACAGAAGACTTGACACATACGATTGATGCACCGATTCGTTGGCTGAATCAAACCTGTCAATTGCAACGTGTAACTAACTTGCCATTAATGTCTTCTCAAATGGGAAGAACGCCACATTATCATGTTTTAGAGATGTTTACCATTTTTACAGAACCAACACCGAGTAAAGCCGTTTTGGAACGAATGAATGATAAATCTGTACTGGTGATGTATTCCAAACGATTAAATAAAGAAGGTAATAAATGGTGTAAAAATAAAAAAGAACCTGCTCGTTCAGTTGCCTATGATAGCAAAAATGTGATTGAAAAATATAATATGATTTTGCTGTTTGAAACGGATAATTATATAATGTATGAATGGAATGTTGCAGCGTTGAAATAGGAATTAATTAATCCTGTTTTATCTTGTGAATCTTGTTAAAAACAAAACCATGAATGATATAAATAGACGAAATTTTATAAAAAAAACAGCTTTAGCTGGAGCAGCATTAACGGTTGGAAATAAAGCAGTTGCCGCCACTGAAAAAGCTTCTGAAATGCCTAAAACACCTTTAAAATCAAAACTGAAAATTGGTTTAATTGGTGTCGGAATGCGAGGTCGAAATCATTTAAATTTGTTTCTTAGAAGAAGTGATTGTGACGTGACAGCGATTTGTGATACTGATGCAATTGCAATTGCGAAGTCAAATGAAATGATTGCGAAAGCAGGAAAGAAAACACCAAAATTTTATCAAAACGGAGAACGTGATTATTTGAATTTGTTGGATAAAGAAGATATTGATGCGGTTATAATTTCTACACCTTGGCGTTGGCACAGCGAAATGTCAATTGCGTCAATGAATGCTGGTGTTTTTACAGGTGTTGAAGTTTGTGGCGGTTTTTCGATTGATGAATGTTGGCAATTGGTTAATGCTCACGAACGAAGTGGAACTCATTTATTTTTTTTAGAAAATGTCTGTTATCGTCGTGATATAATGGCGGTTTTGAATATGGTTCGTGCCGACTTATTCGGTGAAATGGTGCATTTAGAATGTGGTTATCAACACGATTTGCGTCATGTGAAATTTAATAATGGAAAACAACCTTACGGTGGAGGAGTAGAGTTTGGCGAAAAAGGATTTAGCGAAGCAAAATGGCGAACGACACATTCTGTTTATCGAAATGGTGATTTGTATCCAACACACGGAATCGGTCCAGTCGCTCAATACACGAATATCAATCGTGGAAATCGTTTAACACACTTAACTTCAACTGCTTCAAAGACACGAGGTTTACACAATTATATCGTTGAAAACGGTGGTGAAAATCATCCAAATTCAAACGTGAATTTCAAATTAGGTGATGTTGTGACGACAGTTTTGAAAACTTCAAATGAAGAGTCAATCATAATTAGTCACGATACAAATTTGCCTCGACCGTATTCTTTAGGTTTCAGAGTACAAGGGACAAAAGGGCTTTGGATGGACGTGAATAAATCTATTTATGTAGAAGGAAAAAGTCCCTCACATCGTTGGGAAAGTCAAGATAAATATATGCAAGAATACGACCACGAATTATGGAAACGCTACGAAAAAGACGCAACTGGAGCTGGTCATGGTGGAATGGATTTCTTCTTAATCAATAGTTTTGTAGAATGTGCGAAGCGAAATATTGCTCCACCTTTTGATGTTTATGATGCAGCGACTTGGTTGGCAATTACGCCACTTTCCGAACAATCAATTGCTTCCGGAAGTACACCTCAAGCATTTCCAGATTTTACTCGTGGACGATGGATGCACCGAAAATCGGATTTTGCGTTTAGTAATGAATTTTAGATATATTTGATGAGGTACTTAAAAAAATTGCAAGACATTTTCAAAACGCCTTGCAATTAAAAACATTAGAAACGTAGAATTGAATCTAAAAACCAAAATTCACGATTTTAGTTTTTTTGATAAAAAATTCGTCCTGTCTTAAATTAAGTGAAGGATAAAATCAAGTCTTATCTTTATCAAAAAATAAAGTAAGATAGAAATTAGTATCAAAATTAAAGACGACTCGAATATAGTAGAATCTGTGAAAATCTGCGTGAGCAATTTTCGATGCGTTTGTACTAAATCTTATCGGAGTATTATTCTACTTTCATTATTTTTCCTAAATATCGTTGTTCTCCATCAATTTCAATCGAATAAATATAAACGCCAGTTGGTACAGTTCCACCAAAATCATTTGAACCATCCCAAATAATCAAATGCTTGGTACTTGTTTGATTACGAATAATTGTCGTTATGATTTTACCAGAACTATCGTAAATTTTAAGCACAATTTCTTTGAAATCCGTTGAACTATTGGAATAAAACGAAATCGAAGTAGACTCATGGAATGGATTCGGAAATACATATGCTGGAGGAACTTGATAAGCAGCATCTCCGTCAATACTACTTTCACTTGATGAACGATTGGATAAAAACGGCGATGAAAAACCACTTGGACTACCTGAACCATTTGAATTTGAACCGCTTCCATTGCTACTTCCATTGCTACTTCCGCTATTACCTTGATATCCATAATAACTTGTAAACGGACTAACAACGCCATAACAAATACTCATCGAAGTCACTAAACTCTCAAGAGAATCTGTAATTGTTGTATTATTTCCTGCGTTATAATATTGACGCATTAAGTTATCAATCTTCATTTTTGCCCAAATTTTAGTCAAAAACTGATGTTCAACAATCAAACTATCCGTTAAATTAAATCCATATTGAAAGGAATTATTATTGCTAAATGTTTGTCCACTAAACGTTGCTTGAATCGAATCTGGCGTATTATATCTTCCTAAAATAATCAATTGCTGACCTTTGTAAAGATTCGAAAACGGATTTGGATAAACATCAAAAATATTTGTTGAAGGTGAAAAACTCGCTTGAACATTCAGTAAAACAGGATTTTGAATATAAGAATAAAAAGTTGCCAATTCAGTGTACAAATCATTGCTTCCAACAAAGGACGCAATTCCATTATATTGTATTGCTATTTGCGAAAGCAAAGAATTATTCACACTATTACCGATTCCAAAGGTATGAATTTGAAGGTTTCCATCAAGATTATTATCATTAACCAATGTACTTAAATTCGATAAAACCGTTGCATCTGGCTCGTTTGCTTGTCCATCCGTTAGAAAAATAACGATGTTCGCAACAGAAGTATCATACGTAAATTGTGGAATAGCGATATTGAAAGCATTCGTGAAGTTTGTTCCACCTCCGGAATTTAAATTGCTAATATAATCCAAGGCAGAAGTTTGATTTCCTGCCGTAAAATCGACATGATTTTGTTGCCAACTCGAAGCGGTAGAACTAAAAGGAACAATATTGAATTTATCACCCAAATTCATATTATTTACAATAAAAGTTGCTGCATTTCTGGCTTGTACGATTTTGTTTCCACTCATACTTCCCGACACATCAACTATCAATGTAAATACTTTTTCGATAACTTGTGTCGTGTCTGTTCCATCAGGTTCAACAACCAAAGCGAAAAAGCCAGACGAAGTATCACAAGTATGAACGGAATTCGGTAAAAACGTGCTAAAACTAAATAATCCCAATTGATTTGGATCTAATTCATATTCGACTAAAAAGTTTTCATCACAAACCGTATTCGTTTGACTCCAAGTAATATCGGCTTGTGTATTCCCAGTAAAATTAACTGTTGCGTTTTGATGTGACATCAAACCAGCACTTACAATCTCTCGTTGAGAGGTTGTATGAAACGACAATGAAACGCTGTTCAAAGGCGTAGCTTGAATCAAAGAATAATCATTCGTATAATGATATTGAACAACATTATTACTATACGTCAATAATTCGACGTAAGTTAATTCAATCTCAATCGTATTATTATTAGCAATAATATCATCAAGTTTAAAATATAATGGCGTTGCTCCCAAATAATTATTTAAACTTTGGTTCACTGTTCCGCCTGAAGGAACATCCAAAGAACTATCTTGTGGTGAACTCGTCAAAACGGCATTTGTCCAAACTCCATTGATTTTCCAACGAATATTCGTTGTCGCTGCACTTTCGGGCAGTGGAAACGCAAACGTAATTTGAGTATCAGTTCCCGAATTATTTTTAAAAACTTGTGTCGTTTTAGTTACGCTAATTTGGTTGTTGACACTGACATCAACGTGCGTTTCTAACAGTTGAAAATACGTGCCTTGTGACGCATCAATTACTGCAATACCATTTCCATAACTTGTTGAAAGAAAGAAAAATACTACTAAAAGTGTAAAGACTTTTTTCATGTTTTGTATTGTTTTAAATTGAAAATTGATTTCTAATAGAACAATTTAAGGACTAAAGAAAACTTAACGTTCTTTAGTTGATTATATAATTACATGTAGAGAATGGATTGGAATGGTTGTCTTAACGCTTAAAAAAAGTCTAACCTTGATGTTTTTAGATTTATTAAAAGGTGTTTTTTTTATTGAAATTTGTAAATAGAGAAGAGCATTTGACAGTTAGAACTGTCAAACAATAACCCAACCTTTTTTAAGGTCATAACCGTTGATAATTTAGATACGATTTTTTAAAAATTATACAAAAAAGTAAAATTAAATTTGTGTAATTCGTGGAAATTCGTGTCCAAACAAAAAATCAATCGTTATGAAAAAAATAAGCCTACTACTTTTCGTTTTAATAATTTCAATGGCTTTCGTCATCACGCCAGAAACAAATCCTGTACTTCGTTTTATCAAAAATCAAATTCGTTTTTATTCGGAGAATAATCAGTTTGAAAATCTGTATTTACAAACCGACAAACCGCTGTATGAACAAGGCGAAACCGTTTGGTTTTCTGCCTTTGTCCGAAATGCAACTGATTTTAAAAATGCCGAAAGTGAAATCGTTTATGTTGAATTAATTAATCCAAAAGGTGCAATTGTCGTCAAGCGAAATCTCTTAATGGAAAATCAAGTTTTTACTGGCGATTTTCAAATTACGAATGATTTTGTTGGTGGAATTTATAAAATAAAAGCCTATACAAAATGGATGCAAGACGTTCAGCAAGAAGCATTTACAAAAGAAATTACGATTCAAGATGTTGTTTTGCCGAACTTGTTGATGGATTTAGAATTTCAAAGAAAAGCCTACGGAAAAGGTGATAAAGCATTCGCAGATTTGGAATTGAAAACCTTAAAAAATCAACCATTAGCGAATATGAATTTTAAATATATCGTTCAATTTGATGGAAAAACGAAAGGCAAATTCACACAAAAAACAGATAAAAATGGTAAAGCAACGATTCAAATTGATTTACCAATTGATTTGAATACAAATGACGGTTTATTAAACATAATGATTGATTATGAAGGTCAAACCGAATCCATTTCGAGAGCAATTCCGATTGTTTTAAATGATATTGATGTACAGTTTCTGCCAGAAAGTGGAAATTTATTGGCAAATATTTCTAATAATATTGCCTTCAAAGCCGTCAACGAATTTGGAAAAGCTGCTGACATTGAAGGTGCGATTTACAATCAAAAAAATGAATTGATAACGTATTTTTCTTCTTACCATTTAGGAATGGGAAAATTTGAGTTGAACACTCAAAAAAATGAAAAATATTACGCCAAAATCTTGTCACCTCGTGGGATTGATAAAAAATATGAGTTGCC